>CAXTTD010000103.1:8977-9338 GCA_964246945.1 uncultured Solirubrobacteraceae bacterium
CATATGGCTCGTGCCTCACCTGCCGCGCTCGGCGCAGGATGGCAATGTGGGAAGCCGGTGGCCGCCCCGCGACGCCGCTTCATGTCGCAGGGAGGGCAAATTGTGGCGTCGGCTTCTGCGGTCGCAGCTCGCCGGCCGGAGCCGGCCAGATCCACTTCGCCACGGCGGTCGCACCGCGGTCGTCGCGGACGAGCGTCGCCCCGACCTCGCCGTGGGCGAACCCCTCGAGCACGGTGTACGCCACGCCATCGGGGCGCGCAGCATGGTGCGCGAGGGCCTCGGAGAGCGTCACCAATGGATCCTCGCAGGCGCGGCGCGAGCCCGCCGCGTCGGGCGGCACGCGTGCGGCGTATGCGGAGA
Source organism: uncultured Solirubrobacteraceae bacterium (assembly GCA_964246945.1). Classification (GTDB taxonomy): domain Bacteria; phylum Actinomycetota; class Thermoleophilia; order Solirubrobacterales; family Solirubrobacteraceae; genus Palsa-465. Next base: position 9,338 of record CAXTTD010000103.1, read on the forward strand.
T
>CAXTTD010000104.1:0-9247 GCA_964246945.1 uncultured Solirubrobacteraceae bacterium
GGAAGAGGAGATCTTCGACGGCCAGGTCAGCGTCGCCCGCCCCGCCCGCCAGTCCCGCGGCCGCCAGCTACGCCTCGTCGACGAGGACCCCGCCAACTGACCCCTCCCCCTCGGGCTTCTCGCACCAGTACCGCCTCATGAACCCGCGCCATCCGCTCGCGACCAGGGAGACGGACTTCGCCCGCCTTTGCGGCCTGCGCTGAGAGAACCCGTTGATCTGAGCCCGTCCGGTGTCGTCTGCTCGTTGCATACGGGCTCGTACGCTGTCGGCAAGCGGTTTTGTCGCAGGGCAGTCAACGATGAGAGGCACGCCGTCAACTGGTCGCAGGATTCGGTGTACGAGGGCATGAGCTCGGATGAGCGTGCGCAGACGCGGTTTCGCGGGGCGCTGCTCGGCCTCGCCGCCGGTGACGCCGGTCGCTGCTCGATATCGCCAGCGCGACCCGCGCGGCGCTCGAGCGCTTCGAGCGCACTCGCGAGCCTTTCCCGGGCGACGCCGACGCCCGCGCGGCCGGCAACGGCCCGCTGATGAAGCTCGCGCCGGTCGCGCTCGCCTACGCCGCCCATCCCGCCGCGGCGATCCGCTGCGCCGGCCTGTCGGCGCGCACGACGCACGGCGCACCCGAGGCTGCCGACGCGTGCCGGCTGTTCGCGGCGCTGCTCGTCGGAGCCCTGCACGGCGCGAGCCTTGACGAGCTGATCGGCAACGACGGATACGAACCGGTTCCCGGGCTGTGGGAGCGTGAGCCGCTGCACCCCAGGGTCGCGGCAATCGCCGGCGGGTCGTTCCGGGTCAAGGCGCCCCCGGCGATCCGCGGCAGCGGGTACGTCGTCGACGCGCTCGAGGCCGCCCTGTGGGCGGTGCACCACACCTCAGCATTCGCGGACGCGGTGCTCGCCGCCGTCAACCTGGGCGACGACGCCGACACGACGGCGGCGATCGTCGGCCAGCTCGCCGGCGCGGTCTACGGCGTCGAGGCGATCCCGGCACACTGGCGGGAGCGGATCGCGATGCGCGCGGAGATCCTCGGGCTCGCCGACGCGTTGCGCGGGCTCAGCGGATCGATCGAGGTCGAGGCCCGCCAGGGGTGGTGAGGGGTGCGCGTGATCCGCACTGAACCGTCTGCGACCCGCGTCGGGTCTGACTGATAATCACCTCGGAAGGAGCACCACATGCGAAGGACACGAACCACCGAAGACGACGCGATCTGGCGCGAGCGGCTCACCCCGGAGCAGTTCCGGGTGCTGCGCCAGAAGGGGACCGAGCGGCCGTTCACCGGCGAATACGTCCACACCAGCGAGGATGGGATGTACCGGTGTGCCGCGTGCGGCACCGAGCTGTTCTCCTCGGACACGAAGTTCGACTCCGGGACCGGCTGGCCTAGCTTCACCGACCCCGCCGTGCGCGAGCATGTCGAGCTGCACCAGGACCGCAGCCTGTTCATGCGCCGCACCGAGGTCACCTGCGCGAAGTGCGGCGGACATCTCGGCCACGTGTTCAACGACGGGCCCCAGGGATGCGACCGCTACTGCATCAACTCGGCCGCCCTGCAGCTCGATCCCGTCGGCCCCGCCGAAGGCTGACCGCATGACGCGCGCGCTGCATCGGCTGCGGTTTCGGCGAGACCACCGCTGGAGCCCCGCGCGCCTCTCGGACTACCTGGATGGCGACCTGGTCGCCCGTTCCCGGACCCGCCTCGAGCATCACCTGCACGAGTGCCCCGAGTGCCTGGGTGCCCTGCGCAGCCTCGAGCGCATGCTCGGGGTCCTGCGCGCGGCCCCGCCGGTGAGCGAGCGGGAACGGCCCGACATCGCCTCCGCGGTCCGTCGGCGCCTGCGTGACCCCGCGTCGCGCTGAGCGCACGCCGGTGAGCTCCGCTGCCTCGCCCGAGGAGCGGGAGCTGCTCGAACGGGCCCGGGCCGGGGATGAGGACGCCTTCGCGCAGATCGTCAACCTCCACTCCGATCGCGCGTACGGGGTCCTGCGCCGTCTCGGCCTCGCCCCCGGCGACGCCGAGGAGGTCGCCCAAGAGGTGTTCCTGCGCGCCTGGCGAGGCCTGGACCGCTTCGAGGGGCGCGCGCAGCTGTCGACATGGCTCTACCGGATCGCGTTCAACGAGGCCCAGCGGCGACTCGGCCGCCCCGAACCGGCGACCGCGCGACCCGGCCTCGAAGAGTCGCAGCCACTGGAGCGGATCGCCGACGATCCACAGCGCGGCCCGGTGGCGCAGGCGCTCGACCACGAGTTCGAGGCGACGCTCGAGCGGGCGCTCAAAGAGCTGCCCACGGACTGGCGGGCGGCGGTCGTGCTACGCGACCTCGAGGGTCTCTCGACCCGGGAGGCGGCGAGCGCCCTCGACCTCCGGGAGGCGGCGTTCAAGAGTCGCCTGCACCGGGGGCGCATGCAGCTGCGCGGCCTCCTCGAGCCCTACCTCGGGCTCGGGGAGACCTGAGCTGACGCGGCGAAACCGATCAGCTCGTCGCGGTCTGCGACGAGGCGGCGTCGGGGACGTCGATCGTGACCGCGCACGCGCCGCCACCCTGCTTCTCGAAGTACTGCTGGTGATAGTCCTCGGCTGCGTAGAACGGGCCGGCGGCCTCGATCTCGGTCGCGATCGCCCTGGTGTGCGATTGCTGCTGCGCCTCGCGGGAGGCAAGCGCCGCTGTCATCTGATCGGCGTCGTGGACGAACACCGCCGAGCGGTACTGGCTGCCGATGTCGAGGCCCTGCCGGTTGCGGGTGGTCGGGTTGTGCATGTGCCAGAACGCGTCGAGCAGCTGCTCGTAGCTGACCGTCCGCGGATCGAAGGTCACCTCGACGGCCTCGGCGTGGCCCGTGCGGCCGCCGCACACCTGGTGATAGTCGGGATCCGAGACGTGTCCGCCGGTGTAGCCGACGCGGGTGGCGGACACGCCCTCGATCTCACGGAAGCTCGCCTCCACGCCCCAGAAGCAGCCGGCGGCGAAGGTGGCGGTCTGCGCGCTGCGCGGCGCATGGCCGAGCGTTGAGGCGTGCAGCGATCCGTGCCGATGGCGGCGCGGCGTCTGCTTTCGGAACTTGAACATGAGCGGCTCCTTGTGTCTGGGTCAACACTCAGACCGGCGGAGACCCGAAAGCGGTTCTTCTGCGTCGCGTCCCCGGGGTCGGTCCGAGCGCCGTGATGCGGCCGAAGTTCCCCGGCCGTCGCGGCGCGGCACCGGTACCGTTGCGCCATGGCCGTGCCCGATCGTGACCCGACTCCGCCGCTCCGGCAAGCTCCCGAGGCCCTCTTCCACGAGGGCGAGCGCGCGGTGCAGCACCGCGCCGGCGTGACCGACATCGCGATCCAGGTCGGCCGCGGCGCGCTGCAACCGGCCATGGACCGCGAGACCGCGGTCGGCCTGACCCGAGCCGCACCGTGGACCACCGTGCTGAGTGCCAAGCAGGCAGCGTTCGTGCACGCCACCGACACCGTGTTCGTCGCCTCCGCCCACGCCGAGCGGGGCACTGACGCGTCGCACCGCGGTGGGCGGCCGGGGTTCCTCGAGGTCTCCGACGACGGGCGCCGCATCCTGCTGCCCGACTACACCGGCAACCGCATGTTCCAGACGCTCGGCAACCTCACGCTCGATCCCCGCATCGGCATGCTGGTCGCCGACTGGGAGACCGGACGCACGCTGCAGCTCGCCGGCACCGCGGAGATCCTGTGGGACGGCCCGGCGGTCGCGCGGCGCCGGAGGGTCGATCGCGTTGTGGCGATCACGGTGCAGGCGGTCGCAGAGCAGGTGCGGGCGCTCCCGGTGCGCTTCACGCTGCGGGAACCCCACCCGCTCAATCCACCGCTGCCGCGCGGCGGTCATTCGGCGCGATGACCGACTCCGCCCCGATGACCGATTCCGCCCATGAGTTCGGCACCGGGACGCCGTTCTCGATCGGCGTGGAGGAGGAGCTCTTCCTGGTCGACCCGGTCACCGGCGAGCAGACCAACAGCGCCGGGGCGGTGCTCGACCGCGTGGGCGAGGTGGCCGGTTCGGTGGAGGGCGAGCTGCATGCCTGCCAGGTCGAGTTGATCACCGGCGTGCACGCCACGGCTGGCGAGGCGGCGCGGGCGCTCCGGGACCTGCGGTGCGCGGTGCTGGAGACCGGCGCGGGGCTGCTCGGCGCAGGGACCCATCCCTCGGGGGAGGAGGGTGAGGCGGCGATCACCGACAAGGCGCGCTACGAGCGGATCTCCTACCTGCTCGGGGATGCCGCGGTCACCCCGGTCGCCGGGCTTCACATCCATGTCGGCATGCCGGATCCCGAGACGGCGATCCGGGTGTACAACGGCCTGCGCAGCCATCTGCCGTTGCTGCAGGCGCTGTCGGCGAACTCCCCGTTTCGTCACGGCCGCGATACCGGCCTGGCCTCGGGCCGGGAGATGACGATGCGCGGCTGGCCGCGCTCCGGCGTACCCCGGGCGCTGCGCGATTTCACCGACTTCTGCGAGATGAGCGAAGCCGTGTGTCAGGCCGCCGAGGTGCCGGACTACACGTGGTTCTGGTGGAAGGTGCGCCCGCACCCGCGCCTCGGGACCGTGGAGATCCGTGCCCTGGACGCGCAGACGTCCGTCGGCGACGTCGCCGCGCTTGCCGCGCTGGTTCACTGCCTCGCCAAGGCGCAGGCCGAGCGTGAGCAGGCTGTCGGACTGGCGCCTGAGGTCCTCGAGGAGAGCATCTTCCGAGCCGGGCGCTTCGGCGTCGAGGCCGAGCTCATCGACACCGACGGCCGTCACCGAACGGTGTCCGAACTGCTCGACGCGGTCCTTGCGGACCTGGGTGAGCACGCAGACCAGCTGGGTTGCGCCGCCGAGCTCTCCGCGCTGCCGGAGCTCGTCCGCGCCGGCGGCGGAGCCGGCCGCCAGCGCTCGATCTACGAGGTGGCCGGCATCGGCGCCGTCACCCGCGAGCTCACGAGGCTCACTGCCGTCACCCCCGACGGTCGGGGCTGACGCTCAGACCGCTAAGCCGCGAGAGGGTGACCTCCCGCGGCGGATCTCTGCGACCACCCGCGCAAGACGGGTAGCTCGGGCCGGTGATGCCCGCCGCCCGTCTCATTGACGTAAGGGTCCCCGACGAGCCTGCGGGGGTGGTCATCGTGCTTCACGGGGGCGCAAGTCGACAGTCCGGGACGCGAGTCAGCCCAGCGCAGTTGTCGGTACTGCGGATGATCCCGGTGGCGCTGCGGATCGCGCGCGTCGCCGGAGGCCGGCTGGCGGTCGTGCGGCTGCTGAACTCGCGGAGGGGGTGGGACACCGAGCACACGCCCCTGCAGGACGTCGAGTGGGCCCTCGCCCAGAGCGCGGCGCGGTTCGGGCCCGAGCTGCCGATCTGTCTCGTCGGCCACTCGCTCGGCGGTCGAGCCGCGCTGCTGTCCGCCGGCCAGCCGCAGGTACACGGCGTCGTCGCGCTCGCCCCGTGGCTGGAGGCGACCGATTCCGTCGGTGGGGTGCGCGAGCGACCGGTGGTGATCATCCACGGCGATGCCGACCGGATCGCCCGGCCCGATCGCTCCCGGCAGTTCGCCGACCGGCTCCGCGGGGAGACCGCGGTCGCCTACGTCACCGTCACCGGCGGCACCCACGCCATGCTCACCCGGATGGCCGCCTTCGACGGCCTGGCCGCCCGTTGCGCGCTGTGGATGCTCCTCGGCGAGATCGAGGGTTCCACCGTGCGGCGGATCGCCGCCGGCGAGACCCTGCTGCGGGTGTGAGCCGGGCCACGGGTAACGGATGGACGCGACCGTGACTCGACGGTCCAGCGCGGCCACCGAGCGCTCAACGTCGAGCCCCGGGCAGCCGATAGTGCGCAGATGGGAGTTGCCGCCGGGCGTCGGGGTCAGCAGCTGAGCACCGCGGTCATCGCGCCGCTCCTCGTCGCCCTGGGTGCGATGGTCGGCGCCTACTCGGGGCTGGATGCCGGTACCTGCTACGACGTGGCGTGGACGGCCGCGGCGGTGAGCGCCACCCTCGGCACGATCACCGCGCGGCAGCGGGCACGGCCCGAGAACCGGGAGCGCTGGACCCTGTGGGCGATCGCCTGCGGTTGCTGGTTGATCGGGCAGCTCATGTGGAACCTATACGGGGTCATCGGATTTCCGCAGGACCCCAACCCCGCTGACTTCGGCTGGTGGGCGTTCGCCCTGTTGATCATGGTGAGCGTGCTGCGCTTCCCGCGCACGGAGCGTTCGATCCTGGCGGTGGCGGCCGTCGAGTCGGTGCCGCTCATCGGCGCGGCGATCGCCCTGTGCCTCGCGCTGCTGTGGGGGGCCGAGACCCACTCAACCGCACCCCTGGCCCCGCGGTTGTCCGATCTCGCCTACCCGTGCCTGTACGCGTCGGCGACGATCCTCACCCTCCAGGCGATGCTCGGGGGCGTCCTGCGAGGTCTCGGGCGCCCGTCGCTGCGACTGGTTCTCGGCGGAACCGCGGCGATCTCGCTCGCCTTCATGCTGTGGAGCAGCCAGCTGCTGCACGGGACCTACGTTCCGGGCAGATCGGTACTCGACCCGCTCTGGGTGGTCGGCCTCGGCGCGATCGGCATCGGTGGTCTGATGGCCGCCCGGGATCCGGAGGGCCCGCCGGCGCTGGCGGAGCCGAATTACCTGGGCGTCATCCTGCCCGCTGGGTTGTTCACGCTGCTGTTCGCCGCACTCGTGCTGAAGGCGATCTCCGGGGCGCCGATCCGCGTCGACGAGATCCTGGTGCTGGGCCTGCTCTGCACCGGCGCCGCGCTGATCGTCCGCTCGACCCTGCTCGGCCGGCGGATGCGGGAGCTGCTCGACCGTGAACGGGCTGCCCTCGCTCGCCTGGTCGAGCGAGAGGCCGAGCTCGCCCGCCTCAACCAGCAGCTCGTCGAGGATTCTCGCCACGACCCCCTCACCGGGATCGGCAACCGCCGGGCCCTGTCTGACGATATGCCGATGTACCGGATCCTCCAGCGGGAGGCCGATGAGGAGATCGCCGTCCTGCTCTGCGATGTCGACCACTTCAAGTCCTACAACGACCGGTTCGGACACCTCGCCGGCGACCAGGCCCTGTGCATGATCGCGGCCACCGCCCGCGGGGCCCTGCGCGCCCAGGACGCCGTCTACCGGTTCGGCGGCGAGGAGGTCCTGCTCATCCTGCGCGGCGCGGGCGCTGAGGCACGAACGGTCGCCGAGCGCATCCGCGCGGCGGTCGAGCACGCCGCGTTCGCCCATCCGCTCGCCGAGGCCGGGGTGCTCACCGTGTCGGTCGGCCTCGCCTCCGGCGTGGAGGAACCCGAGGAGCTCCTGGCGCGTGCCGACGCCGCGCTGTACATGGCCAAGGATTCCGGTCGTAACCGGGTCGTGGCGGCGGACCGCACCTCGTCAATCGGCGGCCCCCGGCGTCTGCGACACGAGGAGTCCGCGCCGGCGCCACATCACCTGCGCAGCATGCTGTCGGTGTCGCGAGCGGCCGCGTCCGGTCACGGGATCATGCCCGTCCTCGAGGTGCTCGCAGAGGCCATCCGCGAGGAGCTGCGATTCAACGTCGTCGCGGTCAACCTCCGCGAGTCCGCTGAGCGGTTCCGGGTGGCGATCGTGCTCGGAGACCCCTCCGCGCGGGCGCTGTTGCTCGACACCACCTCCCAGATGAGTGAGTGGGAGACGCTGATGAGCGCCGGCCGTGAGGTTCACGACGCCGCGTGGCTGCCCGCGGGCAGCTACGACCCGGACATGGAAGGCGTGAGCTGGCGCGCGGCCACCGTCGCGCCACTGGCCGCCGACGGCTGGCACCCCGACGACATGTTGCTGCTGCCGCTGCGCGGCGCCTCGCGCGAGATCCTCGGGATCGTCTCGGTCGATCAGCCGCTGCTGGGACGCCGCCCGACCGACGCGGAGATCGGCGTGCTGATGGCGGTCGTCGACCACGCCGGACTGGCCCTGGAGCAGGCCCAGCAGGTCGGCTCCGCCCGCGGAAAGGAATCCGATGAGCTGCGGCTCGCCGCGGTGATGCTGCTCGCCGAGGCGCTCGACCTGCGTGATCCGAGCACAGCGGAGCATTCCCGCACCGTCGGACGGCTGGCTCGCCGGACGGCGATCGAGCTCAGCCTTCCCGACGCCCACGTCGAGCGCGTGCACGCCGCCGGCGTGCTGCACGATCTCGGCAAGCTCGGCATCGCCGACGCGATCCTGCACAAGCCGGGCGCACTGGATGACGGGGAATGGCGGGAGATGCGTCGCCATCCGGAGGTCGGCGCCCGTATCCTCGAGCATGCCGGCATGCGCGACATCGCCGCCTGGGTCCGCGCGCATCACGAGCGCATCGACGGCCGCGGCTATCCCTCCGGTGTGTCGGGCCAGGCGATCTCCCTGGAGGCCCGGATCCTGTCCGTGGCGGACGCCTACGAGGCGATGATCGCCGATCGCCCCTACCGCCCCGGCATGGCGCCGGGCGCGGCTCGCGAGGAGCTCCGGCAGTGCGCCGGAACCCAGTTCGATCCGCGGGTCGTCACCGCGTTCCTGCGGGCGCTTGATGCGGACGAGAGCAGTGAAGACGCGTCCGAGCCCGCCGCTTCCGCCGAGCCCGCGGCGCCGGAGCGAGCCATTCCCCTCCGGACGTGAGCCGGCGCGCTTACGGTTCGGCTGGGCGGTCCCTGAGATCGTCGCCTCCCCCATCGTCGGAGAACGCTCCGCCCGCGCCGGGGGAAAACGGGCGCTCTTCCAGTCGATCTTGTGCGCCGGCCTCACCCGGGCGAGACTACGGGCAACCCAAGGAGACGACGATGAGCACCGACCCCGAGAGCCACGAACTGGAAGCCGAGCAGATGATCGCGACGGACGCCGAGGCCGCATTTGCCGGCTTCGTCGAGATCTACGAGGGTGAGGATCGACCCGACTGGATTCTCAGCTCCGAGATGGACCTCCGCGTCGGCGGAGAATGGACGGTCGAGCTCAGACCCCCCGGAACCGAGCCGTCAACCGAGATCCGGACGATCACCGAGCTCGACCGGCCGAAGCGGCTGGCGTATTCGATGACCGTGCGCGGCCACGATTCCGAGGAACCCGTCAGCACCGAGGTCGGACTCAGCTTCGTGTCGCGCGCCGGAGGCACGCTCGTCAAGTTGGCTCAGCGGGGATTTCGCAGCGCCGAGCAGGCCGAGACCTTCGAACGGAGCTGGCCTGCGCTGCTGGCGCTTCTCTCCGAGCGAGTCGGCGGCTGAGCGAGAAATCATCGCCTGGCGCGTGTGTCCGGTGCGCGACCCG
>CAXTTD010000105.1:0-963 GCA_964246945.1 uncultured Solirubrobacteraceae bacterium
CGCCCGGCGCTTCGGCGCGGGCGCTGCCCACATCCGCGCGGTGGCCCGGGCGCTCGTCGCCGAGGGCGCCCGTGTCGTCCTCACCGCGCGCGACCCTGAGCGCACGGCGAGCGCCGCGCGCGAGATCGGGGCCGCTGCCGGCTACGCGTGGGACAGCGCCGACCTCGACGCCGTGCCCGGGCTCGTGCAGCGCGTCTCCGACGAGCTCGGCCCGGTCGACCTCCTCGTCACCAACACCGGCGGACCGCCGTCGTCCATCGATCCGCTCGCCCTCGCGCCGGAGCAGTGGGAGGCCGCGCACACGACGCTCGTGCGCTCGCCAATCACGCTCATCGGCCATGTCCTGCCGGGCATGCGCGGGCGCGGCTTCGGTCGGGTGGTGGGGATCGCCTCGACGTCGGTGCGGGAGCCGATTGCGTCGCTGATGCTCTCCAACGTCGAGCGCTCGGCGCTGCTGGCCGCCTACAAGACGATCGCCCGCGAGGTCGCCGGCGACGGGGTGACCGTCAACACCCTGCTCACCGGCCGCATCGCCACCGAGCGCCTGAGCGAGATGTACGGCTCGATGGACGCGGCGCAGAGCACCGCGGCGCGTGAGGTCCCGGCCGGGCGCCTCGGCCGCCCCGAGGAGATGGCCGCCGCCGCAGCCTTTCTGTGCTCGGTGCCGGCCGGGTACATCACCGGGGTCGCGCTCGCCGTCGACGGGGGAATGCTGCACGCGGTGTGATCCGCGCGGCCCGGCCTCGAGATTCCGTTCCCGGCCGCCCGCCCGCGGTGCTGCGCGGCCCGACGGGCCGAAGCTGAACAAATTCTCGCCCCGGGCGTTGAGGCGCCGGGGGGCGAGAGGTAGGATGCGCGGCGACCGGCGTCTCCGGGCCCGGTAGGCCACCGTTTCGCAAGGGAGAGAGAGATGAACCGACGCCTGCCCGGCGGGCTCGCGGCGCTTGCCGCGACCGCCTGCGT
>CAXTTD010000105.1:973-5863 GCA_964246945.1 uncultured Solirubrobacteraceae bacterium
CGGCACAGCCGGCCCGCCGCGACCCCCCCGAGCTGCCCGTGGCTGAACCCGTCGCTGCCGATCTCGACCCGGGTCTCCGAGCTGCTGTCGGCGATGACGGTGCCCCAGGAGGTCGACCTGCTCGAGGGCCACGGCTCGAGCAACCCCTACGTCTTCTACGAGCCGGCGATCTCGAGCCTCTGCATCCCGCAGCTCGGCGAGGAGGACGGCCCCAACGGGGTCGGCGACGGGCTCAGCGGGGTCACCCAGCTGCCCGCGGGCGTCGACCTGGCGGCGACGTTCTCGCCCCCGCTGGCCCGCCGCTACGGCACCGTGATCGGTTCCGAGGAGTTCGGCAAGGGCGCCGCGGTAAACCTCGGCCCGACGATCAACATCGACCGCGACCCGCGCTGGGGACGCACGTTCGAGACGCTCACCGAGGACCCCTACCTCGACGGCTCGCTGGCGAGCGCCGAGATCGACGGGGTGCAGAGCACCGGCGAGCTCTCGCAGGTGAAGCACTACGCCGTCTACAACCAGGAGACCAACCGCAACACCCCGCAGGACAACGCGATCGTCGACGAGCGGACCCTGCAGGAGATCTACCTCAAGGGCTTTCACACGGTCGTCGATCAGGCCAAGCCGGCGTCGGTGATGTGCTCCTACGCGACGATCAACGGCGCCGACGCCTGCGACAACGCGACCCTGGAGAAAGGTGTCCTGAAGACCGATTGGGGCTTTCCGGGGTTCATCACCTCCGACTACGGGGCGCTGCACTCCACGCAGGGACTCCTTGACGGCACCGACCAGGAGCAGCCCGAGGCCGCGCCCGATTACTTCAGCTCGCTGGCGACCAACCCCTCGCCGGCCCAGCTGACCGCGATCAACACAGCGCTCTCGCGGGTGTTCACCGAGATGTTCCGCTTCAACCTGTTCAACGACCCGCCGACCGGCAACGTGAACGACACGGTGACCACGCCGGCCCACGTCCGGACCGCGACCCAGGTCGCCGAGGCGGGGACGACGCTGCTCAAGAACGACGACGGCACGCTGCCGCTCTCCGCCGACCACGCGGGCACGGTGGCGGTGATCGGCCCGTCGGCCGACGCCTCGCCGACCTATGGCGGCGGGGGCTCGGCGCGCGTCATACCGAGCGACCCGGTCTCGCCGCTCACCGGCCTCGAGGCCGCCGCCCACGGCGGCACCCGCCTCACCTACACCCAGGGGCTGCCCGCCGACGCGTCGTTGCCGGCGATCCCGGCGAGCGACCTCAGCCCGGCGTTCCCGCCGGTCACCAGCACCAACCCGTCGGGCGGGACCCCGTTCGCCGGCAGCTACACGGGCACGCTCACCGCGCCGCAGACCGGCACCTACGTGCTTGCGCTCACCAACCCCTGCGGCTGCTACACGCCGACCTACCTCACCCTCAACGGCACCCAGATCCTCGACAACCCCGGGACCCCGCCGGAGGACGTGTACTCGGTGGCCGTCTCGCTCACCGCCGGTGAAACCTACGCGATCGGGGTGAACGGGGAGGCCTCGGCGCTCACCTGGGCCACCCCCTCGGCGCTCGCGCCCGGCATCGCCCAGGCGGTCACGGCCGCCAAGGCGGCGTCCACGGCGGTGGTCGTCGTCTCCGACGACACCGAGACCGAGGCCGCCGACCGGCTCAGCCTCAGCCTGCCCTCGGCGCAGGACGAGCTGATCGAGGCGGTCGCAGCCGCCAACCCGCACACCGTCGTGGTGGTCGAGGCCGGCGCGCCGGTGACCATGCCGTGGCTCTCGCAGGTGAGCGCCGTCCTCGATACCTGGTACCCGGGCGAGGTCGAGGGCACCGCGCTCGCGAGCACGCTGTTCGGGCGCAGCGACCCGGGCGGCCACCTACCGGTGACCTTCCCGCAGAAACTCTCCCAGGTGCCGGCGAGCACGCCCCAGCAGTTCCCGGGCGTGAACGGCGAGGTCGACTACTCCGAGGGCCTCGACGTCGGCTACCGCTGGTACGACGCCAACGACCTCACCCCGCTGTTTCCGTTCGGCTACGGGCTGTCCTACACCTCGTTCAGCTACTCCGGGCTGCGGATCCAGAAGAGCCCCGACGGCGCCACGGGCGACGTCACGGTGTCCGCCAAGGTGACGAACACCGGCTCCCGGGCGGGGACGGACGTCGCCCAGCTGTACCTCGACGACCCGGCGGCCGCGGGCGAGCCCCCGCGCCAGCTCGCCGGCTATCAGCGGGTCTCGCTTCCCGCGGGGGCCTCGCAGGAGGTCAGCTTCCAGGTGACCCCGCAGAGCGAGAGCTCGTGGGACACCGCGGCGAAGGGCTGGACCTCGAGCCCCGGCGCCTACGGCGTGTACGTCGGGGACTCCTCGGCGCTCGCCGACCTGCCGCTGCACGGGAGCTTCACCCTGCCGAGCACGCCGGGTGCCCGCCAGGTGACCGTGACCGCGCCGAGCACGATGACGCCGGGGTCCCCCTCGACGGTCACCGTGAGCCTGTCGGCGTCGGGCACCGAGACGCTCGCCCACGTCCGCCTCGCGCTGCAGTTGCCGCAGGGCTGGACGGCCGCACCGCTCGGCCGCGCGCAGTTCCGCGAGGTTGCCCCGGGGCAGGCGCTGACCGCCCGCTTCTCGGTGGTCCCGGTCGCCGACTCACCCAACGTGAGCGCCACGATCCACGCCACCGCGACGCTCGGCCCGAACCTCACCCGGGAGTCGGGCACCACGACGACGGTGAAGTAGCCCCGGGTCCGGGGGGGGGGCGGGCGCGGCGGCCCCGCGCCCCCCCCAGGGCGGGCAAAGATAGCCCCCCGGCCCCCCACCCCCCCGCCGGTCACGCCCCCCGGGGCCGGGGGGGCCCCGGGGCCCGGGGGCCCCGCGCCCACCGAAGGCCGTCCTAAGATCGCCCCCGTGACCCGCGTCGCCGTCCTCGACGACTACCAGCGCCGTGCCGCGCAGTGGGCGGACTGGGGCTCGCTCGGCGACGGGTTCGACGTCAGCTTCTTCGCCGAGCCGATGGGACCCGACGCGCTCACCGAGCGTCTCGCGGGCTACGAGGTGCTGGTGCTCATGCGCGAGCGTTCGAAGTTCCCCCGCGAGGTGCTCGCAGCGCTGCCCGATCTGCGGCTCGTCATCACCACCGGGATGGGCAACGCCTCGCTCGACATCGGCTACCTGCGCGAACGGGGTGTCGTGGTGTGCGGCACCGAGTACGACCCGGGCGGCCCGGGCGTCCCCGGCACCGCCGAGGTGGCGTGGGCGCTCATCCTCGCCACCGCCAAGCGGGTGACGATCGAGAACGCGGCGGTGCGCGCGGGCCGCTGGCAGACCGACCTGCCGACGCTGCTCTCCGGCGCGACGCTCGGGCTGCTCGGCCTCGGCAACCTCGGCGGCGCCATGGTCGGGCCGGCGCGGGCGTTCGGGATGGAGGTGATCGCGTGGAGCGAGCACCTCACCGCGGAGCGGGCCCAGGCGGCCGGCGCCCGCGCGGTGAGCCGCGAGGCGCTGTTCGCACAGGCCGACTGGCTCTCCATCCACCTGAAGCTCTCCGCGCGCACCCGGGGCCTCGTGGGGGCGGCGGAGCTCGCGGCAATGAAGCCGACGGCGACGCTCATCAACACCTCGCGGGCGCCGATCGTCGACGCGAGCGCGCTGCTCGCCGCGCTGCGCGAGGGGACGATCGCCGGCGCGGGGCTCGACGTCTACGAGTCGGAGCCGCTGCCCGCCGACGATCCGCTCGCCCGGTGCGAGACCGCCGTCCTCTTGCCCCATCTCGGCTACGTTTCCGAGCCCGCGATGCGCCTGATGTACGGCCAGGTGGTGCAGGACATCGTCGCCTGGCGCGACGGCGCCCCGCGCCGCCGGCTCGACGGCTGAGCCGGATCTCGCGCAGCGTGCGGGATGCGGACGCCCGGCTCGAACTGCAGGAGGACCGCAAGGCCACTCGCCGAACATTGTCCTTCCGTTTAGTGGGGCATTATCTCGTTCAAGTTGCAGGGAATCGTCACGTCGGTCATATGTCCACCCCGATCAGTCAACTTCCGGTGCGTGCCGTCGGAGTCGTCCTCGAAGTCACCCGATCAGGAGCGCGGTATGGGCGCGATCGCTGACGGAGCGCGGCTCGCCGCGCTGCACGAGCTCGGGGTCCTCGACACCGTCGCCGAGCCCGAGTTCGATCGCTTCACCTCGCTGGCCGCGGAGCTGCTCGGCGTGCCCGTCTCGCTGGTCTCGCTGGTCGACCGCGACCGGCAGTTCTTCAAGAGCGCCCACGGCCTCACCGGCCTGTGGGCCGCCGCGCGTGAGACGCCGCTGTCGCATTCGCTGTGCCAGCACGCCGTCACCACCGGACAGCCGCTCGTGATTCCGGACGCCCGCCGCGACCCGCGGGTCGCCGACAATCTCGCGGTGCGGGACATGTCCGTCCACGCCTACGCCGGAATGCCGCTGGTGCTCGCGGACGGCCACGCGGTCGGTGCCCTGTGCGCCATCGACGAACGGCCCCGCGAGTGGAGCGAGCGCGACCTCCGCGTGCTCGGCGACCTCGCGGCGGCGGTCGCCTCGCTGCTCGATCTGCGCCGCGCCCTGGCCCGCCAGACCCTGCACGACTCGCTCACCGGCCTCCCCGGCCGCGCCCTCACCGTCGCCCACGCCGAGCAGTTCTCGCGGGCCGCCGAGGCCGCGCCGCTGCTCGCGCTCGCGGTCGGCATCGACCACCTCAGCGCGGTCAACGCGAGCTACGGCATCGCCCAGGGCGATCAGCTGATCAACCTCGTCACCCGACGCGTAGCTCACGAGCTCAGCCCGGAGGACGTGCTCGGCCGCGTGCACGGCGACGCCTTCCTGGTACTTCGCCCCGACCTCACCGACGAGCTCGCCCGCGTCGGCGCGGCAGCGGTGTTCCGACTCGGCCGCCAG
>CAXTTD010000105.1:5873-9124 GCA_964246945.1 uncultured Solirubrobacteraceae bacterium
GCCGCCCGGGCGCGGCCGCGGCCCCGGCGACGCCTCCCTGGCACTCCCCCCCCACCCCCCCCCCCCGCGCGCCGGCGCCGCGCGCGCCCACCGCATCCGCACCGCCATCGGCGCCGAGCCGGTGATCATCAACGGCGACCCGCTCGAGGTCTCGGCCACCGTCGGGATGACGACCGCCGTGCCGGGGGTCGGGGCCGATCGGCTGATCAGCCGCGCCCTCGAGTGCCTCGAGGAGGCCAAGGCGGCGAGCGAGCACGTGCGCGTCTCGGCACCCGGCACCCGGCAGCGCCGGGCCGTCCGGGCGCGGCTGCGCGGCGCCCTCGCCGGCGCGGTCCGGCGCGGTGAGATATAGGTGAAATTCCAGCACATCGTCGGTCTCGCCACCGGGCGCACGCGCAGCTACGAGGCGCTCGCCCGCTGGCGCCATCCCGAGCTCGGCCTCGTGGGGCCCGCGGAGTTCATCCCGCTCGCCGAGGAGACCGGCGACATCGTGGGTATCGGCGAGTTCGTCCTGCGCGCCGCCTGCACCCAGCTTGCCCTGTGGCGGCAGATGGTCTCCGGCGAGCAGCTCGGCGCCACCGTCAACATCTCTCCGGTCCAGCTCGCCGTTCCCAACATCGCCGAGGTCATCGCCACCATCCTCGCCGAGTCCGGGCTGCCCGCCCCGGCGCTCACGCTCGAGATCACCGAGGGCGTGTTCATTGCGGCCGGCGCCCTGCCGCGCCGCAACCTGGCGGCGATCCGGGAGCTCGGGGTCCGCATCGCCCTCGACGATTTCGGCACCGGTTACTCGGCGCTCGGCTACCTCAAGCGCTTCCCGGTCGACGTGATCAAGGTGGACCGCTGCTTCCTCGACGGGTTGGAGACCGACCATCGCAACGCCGCCCTGATGCGGGCAATCCTCGCCATCGGAGCCGGAATGGAGATCGAGGTCGTCGTTGAGGGGGTCGAGACGGTGGCCCAGCGCGAGCTGCTCGCGCTCTCGGGCTGCCACTGGGGCCAGGGCTTCCTGTTCGCCGAGCCGCTCCCCGCCGACGAGATCAGCGTCCCCGCGAGGCGGACGCCGTACCGAGGCCTCGCCGTCGTCGACTGACCTCGCAGGTGGCGTGTAGGGTCAGGCGCCTTGCTCACCCCGCACGCACCCGTCGAGCAGCTGTTCTGCGAGCTGGTGGCGATCCCCTCGCCAAGCGGACGCGAGCGGCGTTGCGCCGAGGCGATCGCGCAGTGGCTGGCCGCCGCGGGGGTGCCCGCGCGCTTCGACGACGCCGGCGCGGTCAACGACTCCGACGCGGGCAACCTGATCGCGGAGATTCCCGGCGCGCCCGGCGCCCCGACACTGCTGTTCGTTGCCCACGTCGACACCGTCGAGTCCGGCGCAGAGGCGATCCGTCCGCTCACCGGCGCCGACGGTGCGATCCGATCCGCGGGCGAGACGATCCTCGGCGCCGACAACAAGTCGGCGGTCGCCGCCGCGATGGGCGCGTGCGCGTTCGCCGCGGCGATGGACCCGGCGTTCCGACCGGGTCTGCGCTGCGCGTTCACCTGCCGTGAGGAGGCGGGACAGATGGGGGTCTCGCTGCTCTCGGTGACCGGAGTCGACTGTGCGGTCTGCGTCGACGGCTCGGCCCCGATCGGCACCACCATCACCCGCGCGCTCGGCCAGCAGGCGTTCACCGTGATCGTGCACGGCCGCGCCGCGCACGCCGCCGCCTCCCCGCAGGACGGCGTCTCGGCGATCGCGGTCGCCGCGCAGGCGATCGCCGGCATGGGCCTCGGCCGGCTCCCCGGCGGCGGCTCGGCGTCGATCGGGTCGATCGTCGGCGGCGCGGTCATCGACCGGCTCGACGGGGCGGGGCCAGCGGCGGTGCGCGCCGCCATCGAGGCGACCCCGACCAACTCGGTGCCGGACCTCGTCCTCCTGCGCGGCGAGATCCGCGGCTACACCGTCGCGGAGATCGCCTCCGTCCGCGCGGATCTCCGGCGCTCGCTCGGCGCTGCCTGCGCCGCCCACGGCGGAAGCTACGAGTGGATTGACCGCGAGCGCGCGGTGCCGCCGTTCCCCGGCGCGCCTGACTCCCAGGCGCTCGCGCTCGTGCGCGGCGCCTGCGAGCGGGTCCTCGGCGCCCGGTTCCGCGTCGCCGACGCCCACGCCACCCTCGAGGCCAACTACCTGGCCGCCGCCACCGACGTCGTCGCGCTGTGCAGCGGCGGCCGGGATGCCCACCAGCCCTCTGAGTCGATCACCGTTGCCGAGCTGCAGGCGCTCCAGGCGCTGCTGTGCGGGATCCTCGAGGAGGCGGCGCTTCCGTCGCGGGCCTGAGCCGGGCGTCGGCGTCCGTCACACACCGTTCACTGGAACTCTGCCGCTGGGTCGCGGTACGGTTCGCGTCATCATCGGACGGACGCCAGCGAGGACGGGGCCACGCTCACGGCTCGGTACCCAATCGTGAAGCGCCTGCGGGCGACGATCGGGGCGGCGCTTGCCGCCCTTGCCCTGTGCGCCGCCGGGTGCGGCGGCTCGACCCACAGCAGCACGAGCTCCGGCGCCTCGGCGACGGCGGGCCATGCGCAGGACGGTACGGTCGTCTACGGCGCCCTGCCGGCGGTCGGCACCCCGCTGAAGGGCGGCACGGTGTCCTTCGCGGAGCTCACCGGGGGCACGCCGACCGAGGTGTTCCCGCTCACCGACGGCGCCAACACCACCACGGCCGACTTCGAGCTCAACGGCGCGATGTACCTGCCGCTCTACAACGGTCCCGTCGGGGCGACGCCGTCGGTCAACTATGCGCTGAGCGTCGCGAGGCCGCCCTCGTTCTCAGACGGGGACCGGACGGCGACGATCCCGCTGCGTCAGGGGGTGCGGTGGTCCAACGGCGCGCCGGTGGATGCCAACGATGTGCTGTTTTACCTCGCACTGCTCAAGGCGGCGGTCAAGGAGAGTGCGGCCAACTGGGCCCAGTTCATCCCGGGTCAGCTGCCCCAGAACATCACGGCCATGAGTGCGCCCAACCGCTACACCGTCGTGCTGCACCTCAACCGGCCCTATAACCCCGAGTACTTCCTCAACAACCAGTTGCAGGACACCGATGGCGGTGTCTATCCGCTGCCGAGCACCGACTGGAACGTCGACCGGGCCGGCGGCCCGCACCTCACCGACTGGGAGAACCCCGCGGTGGCGGCGAAGATCTACAACTACCTTAGTAAGGCCGGGACCTCCTTGTCGACGTTCGCGACAAACCCGCTGTGGAAGG
>CAXTTD010000106.1:0-6983 GCA_964246945.1 uncultured Solirubrobacteraceae bacterium
AGAAGTAGCCCATGAACAGCAGCGTCCCGTAGAAGACCACGCGGGGACCGAAGCGCGGGACGAACTTCCGGACGTAGATGCCGGCGCCCATGATGAGCGTGAGCCCGACGATCCCGATCGCCCGATGGCTCGAGAGTGCGATCGCGGCGGCCATCGTGCCGAGCATGGAGATCGGCGCCCCCACCAGCGTGATCGCCTGCGCGCGCGGCTCGGTATCGGAGACGGCCAGCGTGCTGAGCATCGCGAGGATCCCGCCGAGCAGCATCGCCAGCGCGGTCACCCCGTGGTGCTGGACCGACAGCGCCGCCGCCTGGGCGCTCGACAGGGACCCGCCGGCCGGCGCGGTCGTCCACAGCGGGTGGACGGAGCTTCAGTCGGCGGCCAGCGACACGTCGCCGGAGGACCGAGACGTCTCGGCGGCGGGCTCGGTGGGCCTGATCCGGGCGGGGAACACGATGATCGCGAGCAGCAGCCCGACGGCGAAGATGCCCGCAGCCCACCAGAACGCGGTCGTGTAGCCGTGGATCATCGCGGCGGCCTGGAGGTCCCGCACGCCGTGATGGCTGCGGACGAAGGCGGCCGCGGAGCTCGCGAACAGGGTGCTGAGCAGCGCCGTGCCGACCGACCCGCCGACCTGCTGGGAGGTGTTCACCATCGCGGAGGCGACGCCGGCCTCGGTGCGATCCACGCCGAGGGTGGCGGTCCCGAAGGCTGGGGCGAAGATCAGTCCCATCCCGAGTCCGAGGATCATCAGCGATGGGAGGACATCGGGGACATAGCTCGAGCTCGGGCTCAGGCGCGTGAGCAGGACCATGGCGATCAGCCCGAGCGCCATCCCGGCGATGATCAGCGGCTTGGCTCCGGTGCGGGGCAGCAGCCGGGTCTGGGCGGTGGTGGAGGAGACGACGATGAGCGCGGTCATCGGCAGGAAGGCGAGGCCCGTAACCAGCGGGGAGAACGCCAGGTTCTGCTGCATGAAGTACGTGAGGAACAGGAACACGCCGAACACCCCGGAGCCGGCGAGCACGATCGACGCGTACGCGCCGCCGCGGGCGCGGTTCCAGATGATGTGCAGCGGTAGCAGCGGATCGCGACGGCGCTGTTCGATGAGCACGAAGCTCGAGAGCAGCACGACGCTCGCGATCAGAGCAATGATCGTCACCGGTGTACCCCACGAGTGCGTCTCGGCGTTCGAGAACCCGTACACGACCGCGAACAGGCCGAGCGAGCCGGCCAGCACGCCGGGGATGTCGATCTTGGGACGGTCGGGGTTGGCCTGGTTCTGCAGCAGCCGGAACGCGAAGGTCGCGGTCGGGATCGCGATCACCAGGTTCACGTACAGGCACCAGCGCCACGACAGCGCCTGGGTGAGCGCCCCGCCGAGGACGAGGCCGACCGACGCGCCGCCGCCGGCGATCGCGCCGAAGATCCCGAACGCCTTGGGGCGGTCGGGCGAGCCCGCGAAGGTGACGGTGAGCAGTGACAGTGCTGAGGGTGCGAGCAGCGCGCCGAACACCCCCTGCAGTGCGCGGGCGGCGATGAGCATCAGGAACGACTGCGCGAGACCCCCGATCGCCGAGGCCAGCGAGAAGCCGATGAGACCGGCGATGAACGTCCATTTGCGGCCGAACAGGTCCCCCAGCTTGCCGCCGAGCAGCAGCAGGCTCCCGAACGCGAGCGCGTAGGCCGTGACCACCCACTGGCGGCTGTCGGTCGAGAAGTGCAGCGACTTCTGCGCCGAGGGGAGCGCGATATTGACGATCGTGGAGTCGAGCACCACCATCAGCTGGGCGGTGCCGAGCAGCGCGAGGACCGCCCAACGGTTGGGTTCGGCGCGGTCTGCGGACGGGTCTGGCATGTGCGGGCTCTCGGGTTGTCGGACGACAGCAGACGGAGGCGGAGTGAGACGTCCCGCCGGTGTGACGGTCACTGACATTACTTACGTGGGCGCAGACGTTGCCGAACCCGAATGCGTCAGTGCCGGCTCTGATCGTCGCTAGGCTCGGCCCTCAGATGCGACGCCTGCCCGCTAACGCCTCGCGCTCGTGAGGGTCCTCGCCCGATGGTGCGTCCGGCACGGCAAGCTCGTGCTGGCGATCTGGCTGGTGGCGTTGATCGGATTCGCGGTCGTCGACGGCGCGGTGGGCAGCAACTTCTCCACCAAGTTTCAACTGCCCAACACACCGTCCGCGCGAGCGCTGAGCCTGCTGCAGAAGGAGTTTCCGGCCGCGTCCGGCACCTCGGATCAGATCGTCCTCCACGCCCGGGCGGGAACGGTGCGCAGTCCCGGGGTGAAAAGCGCCGCCGAGCGGATGCTCGCGCAGGTCGCGCGCCTGCCCCACGTCCGAGCGGTGACCAGTCCCTACACCGCCGCCGGCGCCAAGCAGGTGAGCCGGGACGGGACGGTCGCGTTCGCGACGGTCCTGTTCAACCTGGACACCCAGAGCCTGCCCAAATCTGCCGCCAAACGGGTGATCACCACCGCCCAGGCCGCGAGCACCCGACAACTGCAGGTGGAGCTGGGCGGCCAGGACATCGAGAATGCCGAGGCGCAGACGAGCTCCGCGAGCACCGCGATCGGGGTAGTGCTGGCGCTGGTCGTGCTCGGCCTCGCCTTCGGGGCGCTGTTCGCCGCCTTCCTGCCGCTCATCACCGCGCTGGTCGCGATCGGCATCGGCTACTCGATCACCGGACTGCTCACCCACGGCTTCTCGATTGCGAGCTTCGCGACCATTCTCGGCGTGCTCATCGGCCTGGGCGTCGGAGTCGACTACGCCCTGTTCATAGTCACCCGCCACCGCACCGGCCTCAAGGGCGGGCGCTCGGTGGAGGACGCTGCGGTTCACGCCATCAACACCGCCGGCCGGGCGGTGTTCTTCGCCGGGATCACCGTGTGCATCGCGCTACTCGGGCAGTTCGCGCTCGGTGTCTCGTTCCTCTACGGCGTCGCGGTGTCGGCCGCGATCACGGTGGCGCTCACCATGTTCGCGTCGCTCACGCTGCTGCCGGCACTGCTCGGTCTGTTCAAGATGAAGGTCCTCAGCCGCCGTCAGCGCGCCGAACTCGCCGCCTCGGGTCCGGTCGCCGAGGCGGCCACCGGCTTCTGGCGTCGCTGGGCGGAGGGGATCCAGCGCCGGCCGGTGATTCCCGCGATGGCCGGCCTCGCGCTGGTGATCGTGATCGGGATCCCGTTCCTCAGCCTTCATCTCGGGATCGACGACGCCGGCAGCGACCCGTCGAACACCACCACCCGGCAGGCCTATGACCTCCTCGCCAAGGGCTTTGGGCCAGGGTTCAGCGGTCCGCTGCAGCTCGTCGCCAAGCTCTCCTCGCCGGGCGACGCGGGCCGGTTCGCGACGATCACCAGGACGCTCGCCAAGCAGCCGGGGGTGGTCGGCTCCACCGCCCCCCGGGTGAGCCCGAACCACACGGTCGCGGTCGCCGACCTGTATCCGTCGACCAGTCCGCAATCGCGTACGACCACCGCCCTGCTGCATCGCCTGCGCAACGACGTCATCCCCCGGGTCCAGGCCGGCACCGGGGTGACCATCCTGGTCGGCGGCGCCACCGCCACCCAGACCGATTTCGCCTCGGTCCTGTCCTCCAAGCTCCCGTTGTTCGTTGCGGTGGTCGTCGTGCTCGCGTTCCTGCTGCTCGTCGCCGTGTTCCGCAGTCTGCTGATTCCCCTGGTGGCCTCGATCATGAATCTGCTGTCGGTGGCCGCGGCGCTCGGCATCATGAACGCGGTGTTCGAATGGGGCTGGGGACGCTCTCTGTTCGGCATCTCCGGCACCGCTCCGGTCGAGGTGTTCATCCCGGTGCTGCTGTTCTCGATCCTGTTCGGGCTCTCAATGGACTACGAGGTGTTCTTGGTGAGTCGCATGCACGAGGAGTGGCTCTCCACCCGGGACAACCGGCTTGCCGTCACCCTCGGCCAGGCCGAGACCGGTCGCGTGATCACCGCGGCGGCGACGATCATGATCCTCGTCTTCGCGTCGTTCGTGCTCGGGGGGAGCATCATCATCAAGCAGTTCGGCATCGGTCTCGCCGGCGCCATCATCGTCGACGCCTTCGTGGTGAGAACCGTGATCGTTCCCGCGGTCATGCATCTCATCGGCGGGGCCAACTGGTGGCTGCCAGGGTGGCTGGACCGGATCGTCCCCAAGCTCCACGTCGAGGGCGATGCGGTCTCCGACGCGGCGTCCGAGCCGTCGGTGCCCGCGTAGTCCTACCGGATCGGCTTCTCGAATACGAGCCGGTGGTGCTCGAGCAGCTCGCGCTCGAAGCACACGCTGTTGGCGCTCACCCCCGAGGTGAAAGCGAGCCGGAAGTCCGAGCTCGTGAGCCAGCGCGGCACCAGCTGGAGCTTCATCAACGTCTTGCGGGGGCTCGGCTGCGCGAACCGCTGCCGCCACTGCCGGATCGTCTCAATGTAGTCCAGGCGCCCGCTCATGCTCGAGACGAGCGACAGGTGCGGCGCGGCGGTCCGGATCACCTGCGCCTCGCCGAAGGGCAGAAACGACCCCGGGAACTGCTTCGCGAGCAGGGCGAGGTACCAGGAGTCGGAGTCCCGGGGGGCGTCGATTGACACCTCGTCGACCGGCAGTGCCCGCGGCCCCAACACCATCGTCTGCAGGTACAGCCGGCTCCCGGGGGCCAGCATGCCGGCGACGTTGGCGAAGAACCCGGCGTAGATCTCCTCCTGACGCCCGGCTTCGTAGTCCTCGATCGAGCAGAAGTGCTCGAACGCGCCGAGGCTGGCCACGGCATCGAAGCGCCCGAACGTCTCGGCGGTGACCGTGCGCGCATCGCGCAGGTGAACGTCGAGGTCGTGGCGCCGGCAGGAGGCGAGTTGCGCGTGCGAGAGGGTGACTCCGACGCCGGTGGCGCCCCGGCGGCGGAAGTCGTCGAGCAGCGGGCCCCACCCGCAGCCCAGGTCGAGCAGCCGCTGACCCACCTCGATCCCGAGCGTCTGCGCGACGTAGTCGTGCTTGCGCCGCTGGGCCTCCTCGAGCGTCAACGAGAAGTCTCCGTCGTATTTCGCGCAGCTGAAGTCGGCCATCTCCCCGAGACTGAGCCGGAAGATGCGATCGATCAGGGAATAGGAGAAGTCGAGGTCAGCGCGGTCGGCCATGCCACGTGACACGCTGCCCCGGGCGCTGGGTCCCTACGCAGCGCGCCGAGCTCCCACTCGACACCATCCCGAGGCTTGAGATATTCCAGGGGCGAGGGGCCTCGCCATCCACGCCGACGTCGGCCCGGCCGTGCGCAGCGCCGGCGGGGTCTCTGTCACACTCAGCGGCCGCATGAGCCGGCGCTACGACGGACAGACGGTGCTCGTCACGGGCGCCTCGCGCGGGATCGGCCTCGAGGTCGCCCGGCGCTTCGCGGCGCTCGGTGCGAAGATCGGCATGGTCGCCACCGACCCGGTGCGCCTCGACGCCGCCGCGGCCACGATCCCCGCCGAGACCCGCACGGTCGCGGCCGACCTCACTGATCCCGTCGAGTGCGCTCGCGCGGTGAGCGAGGTCGAGGGGGATCTCGGGCCGGTCGAGGTGCTGGTGAGCTGCGCCGGAATCCTGCACCGCGACTTCGTCGAGGACGTCACCGTCGAGGACTTCGAACGCAGCTACCGTCTGCACGCCGGCGCCGCGCTGTGGCTCACCCAGGGGGTGCTTCCCGGCATGCGCGAGCGTCGTCGCGGGGCGATCGTGCTCGTGAGCTCGGAGCTCGGGATCATCGGCGCCCCGAGCTACGCCGCCTACTGCACTTCCAAGGCCGCGATGCTCGGCTTCGCCGACGTGTTGCGCCACGAGCTCGTGGGGACTTCGATCGCGGTGTGCGCCGTGTGTCCCGGCGACGTCCGCACCGACCAGCTGAGCGGGGAGCAGGCATGGGGCCCGACCGGCGGTCAGACCTACGAGAAGGCACTCGACCCGGACGCCGTCGCCGACGCGGTGCTGCGTGGCGCGCAGGGCTCACGGCCGTTGATCGTCGTCGACGTCGAGCCGATGCGGACGCTGTTCATGCTGATGGTCGGTCCACGGCGGATGCGGTTCTGGCCGGTGCACGTGGCGTTTCGGGGTCTGCTGCGGGCGCGCCGTCCGCGGGCTCGCCCGGCGCCGCCGGTGTGAGCGCGTCCTCGCCGACCACCCGGTTGCGTCCGCGGCGCTTCGCCGCGTAGAGCCGCTCGTCGGCGAGGCTCAGCACCGCGTCGAGGGCGCTCGGCGCCTGCGCGATGGCAAGTCCGACGCTCACGGTGACCCGCAGCCCGTCGGCCATGGTGTCCCACGGCACGTCCTGCACCGCCCGGCGGATGCGCTCGCCGCAGGCGGCCGCGGCGGAGGACCCAGTGGCCGGCATCAGCACCAGGAACTCCTCGCCGCCGTTGCGCACGACGACGTCACGCTCGCGCAGCACGTCGGATAACCGGCGGGCGACATGTACCAGCACCTGGTCCCCGACGCCGTGACCGAGACCGTCGTTCACCGCCTTGAAGTGGTCGAGGTCCAGGGCGGCGACGGCGAGCGGCACCTCGAGCCGTTCGGCGGCGCCGGTCTCGAGCGCGCGGGCGAGGTACCTGCGGTTGCGCAGCCCGGTGAGCCAGTCGCGCTCGGTCTGCTCGCGCAGCTGGGCGGTCTCGAGCATCGTCCGCTCGAGGCTCAGTTGCAGCTCGGAGAGCTCCTGGAAGGCCTCGCGCTCGAGCGCCGCCGAGCGGGCGAGCGCGTCGTAGGCCTCCTCCACGCGTCCGGCGGCGCGCAGCTCCTCGGCGAGCGTGGAGAGGATCAGGCTGCGCATCTGCGGTACCCGGTCCCCGAGCCAGCGCAACGCCCCTTCGCCGGATTCCCGGGCGCTCTCGAGTTGGCCGAGCGCCATCCGCGCCTGGACCTCGGCGCGGACCGTCGCCGCGAGCACGTATGGGTTGGGTTCCCCGCTGGCGGTGAGCAGCGCGATCGCCCGGCGGGCGTCCTCGAGCGCGGGTC
>CAXTTD010000106.1:7083-9105 GCA_964246945.1 uncultured Solirubrobacteraceae bacterium
GCGCGGGTCGAGTGGATGACGCCGAGCGCGAAGCGGTTCTCGCCGTCGACCGCGCGGGCGCAGCTCAATGCGCGCTCGATCTCCGCTGCGGCGACCGCCGGGTCCTTGCCCGCCTGCAAGCAGGCGAGGTCGTTGCGCGAGACCGCCTGCTCCCACACGTCGCCGGATTCCACGCACAGCTCGAGCAGGCCGAGCAGCCGGTCGTGCAGGTCGGTGATACCGAGGTTGCCGAACACCAGGCAGCCCGCCCGGCGGACGTAGATGCGCAGGGACAGGTCCCGGCTCGCGTCGGCGAGGTCGACGGCCCGCTGGGCGGAGCTGAGCGCCTCGGCGTGCGACCCTGCGAAGAAGCTCACCTGTCCGCGCAGCGCGGCGGCCTCGGCGCGGGCCGTGAGCTCCGGGGTGGACCCGGCGTCGCGCTCGGCCTCGATCGCCAGCCCGAGCGCACCGCGCAGGTCCCCGCGGTGCAGTGACACGACGCCTTGCAGGGCGGTGGCCCGGGCCCGGACTGCCGGATCGCCGGTCGAGCGGCCGTGGGCGAGGCAGGCAGAGGCCACCTCGAGCGCTGCCGTCGGGCGCTCGTAGTAGCCGCTGCGTGCCTGGTCAAGGGCGCGCGAGGCGCGGCCGTGCGCGTCGCGCCCGCTGAGATCGAGGGCTGATCCCATGACCGTGTCCATGCGACACCGTTCTATCGGCTCGGCAGGCGGCCGGCTTGAGGCTCAGGCGAGCTCGGCGAGGGCGTCGGCGACTGGGGTCTGGCCGCCGCCGAGGTACAGCACCTCGCCGGTGCCCGCGCCGTCAACGAGCCCGGCGAGCACCGCGGCCACGTCGTCGCGGGAGACCGCCTCGCGGAACGGCTCGCGCGCGAGGCGCACGCGTCCGCTCCCGGGCGAGTTCTCAAGCGGTCCGGGACGCAGGATCGACCACTCCCGGCCGCCCGCCATCACCGCGGCGTCGGCCTGCGCCTTCGCGCGCAGGTACACGCTGAACACCGCGTCATCCGCGGGTGGCGCCTCGGCGCCGACCGAGCTCACCATCACGTAGCGGGCGCTCGGACTCGCCTGCAGCAGCGCGATCGCGCCGTCGCGGTCCATCGTGAGCTTGCGCTCGGCGCCGGAGTTCGGGCCCGCGCCGGCGGCGAACACGACGACCGCGCACCCGTCGATCGCGGCGGCGAGATCTGCGGTCGGGGCGGACTCAAGGTCGCACACCGCCGGCTGCGCGCCGGCTGCCCGCAGCTCGTCGCCGTGGTCGGGATTGCGCACGAGGCCAAGCACCTCGTCTCCGCGCGCGGCGAGGAGCCGGCAGAGGCGTAGCCCGATCTGGCCGTGAGCCCCGGCGATCGCCACCTTCATCTCGCGCACGCTCCCGGCATCGAGGGCGACGCTACCCCGCAGGGGTGGCGATCACGCCCGCGCGGGGGGAGACTGCGTCCGTGCGGCCGCTGCCCTACTCCTCGATCGGCGCCGAGATCCCGTTCTATGCGCTGCTCGGGACATTCCTCGTCTGCGAGCAGCGCACGCGCATCCGCAGCCTGCTCAACCGGGAGGGCATGCGCGCGGACCACGGCTCCTTCTTCGCGGCGGTTCTCGCCATCGGAGCCGGCGTCGGGGGCGGGTTCGTGCTCGCCTCCGACCTGGGCACCGGCTTCATCGGCGGCGACTCGCGATGGCCGCTGTTCATCGTGGGCCTCGTGCTGATGGCGGCCGGCATCGCCCTGCGCCAATGGGCGATCTACCTGCTCGGCGCGTTCTTCACCGTCGACGTCCGGGTGCAGGAGGGCCAGACGGTGATCGACCGCGGCCCCTACGGATGGGTGTGCCATCCCTCCTACACCGGGATGCTGCTCACCTTCGCGGGCATCGGACTGGCGCTCGATGATTGGCTCTCGCTGCTGTGCGTGGTGCTCGTGCCGCTCGCCGGCCTGCTCGTGCGCATCCGCGTCGAGGAGGACGCGCTGCTGCGTGAGCTCGGCGAGCCCTACCGGCGCTACGCGGAGGGACGGGCGCGGCTCATCCCACG
>CAXTTD010000107.1:0-6151 GCA_964246945.1 uncultured Solirubrobacteraceae bacterium
CCGGCCCCGTCGCCCCCCTCGGCCCCGTGATGTCCCAGCTCACCTTGTGGTGCCCGCGGCTGCAGTGCTTGGCGCGATCGAGGACCAGCACACCGGACCGGTCGCCCGCACAGGCGGAGATCGTCGTCGGGCGGTGGTTGGTGCTCGAGTGGGCGGTGGCGGCGACCGCGTAGCTGCCGCCGCTGCCGAGGACAGCCACGAACAAGGCCAGGTAGGCGACGAGATTCGAGCGAATGTTCCGGCCGAGGCGGTGAATCACGAGGGCTCCTCCCAGAGTTGGTGCAGATCCAGGGAGCCCGCTCATCCACGACGCCTCCCTGCTCGTGCGATTCGACTTCGCCCGGCAATCTACCGAGCAACTGCACCGGAAAGAAGCGTTGTGACGAAGTTTTGGCAGGTTGAGGAACCCGCCCCGCATGACAGCCGCGCGGCCAGACCGCAGACTCGACCTCAGGTCGAGAGTGAGATCCCGCTAGAAGATCGCGACGAACGGATACATCAGCACGGCGGCGACGACAACGCCGATCACCCACACCCCGACGGCACCGCGCAGCCAGCGCCGGCGCAACCGCCACAGGTGAGACACGAGATAGGTGACCCCGAGGTACACCCCCGGCATCACGATGATCATGTAGTACAGATAGCTCGTGCGGGCGTCGATCGCGCTCTGCAGCTCGTAGGGCACCCAGGTGCCGATGAACCAGGCGACTGCAAGCATGGCGATCTGCACGTCCGCCGCCGACTGGCCGGGCCGCCGCACGCGCGCGCAGCGCCACACGCCGAACAGCAGCGAGGGGATCAGTAGCACGAGGATCGTCGGGTTGATCGAACCGAGGAACGAGCACACTGGATGGATCGCGTACAGACCATCGCCGGGCAGCGACGGGTTCACCCGCAGGTAGGTGATCGACCCGAGGTCGAACAGCCACTCCCACGGGTAGGAGGCGATCCCGGTCGGCCCGTTGGGGCTGGTGAGCGCCGAGGCGTAGGTGATGATGTGCTTCAGGTGCACGAACGGGCCGCCGGTGATGAGCAAGTGCTGGCTGTCGGCGTACGGGGTGGCGATCAGCCCCATCACCCATAGCCCGAGGATGAAGCCGGCCGCGCTGCCGAGCACCGCGACCGCGATCCGGTAGAGCGCTGGACGCCACCACCAGGAGTCCGGCAGCGACGGGTCGCGGCGCGCCAGCAGCACCCGGCCGACTTCCAGCAGGGCGAGCACGATCAGCGCGTACGGCGCGACCTCCTTCATGCAGTCAGCGAGCGCCAGCAGCAACGCGGCCGGCCACACCCAGCCGCGCAGGTACAGGGCGACCCCCCACACCAGCGGCGCGAGCATGAACCCGTCGAGGATCCCGATCCGGCCAGTGACGAGCAGCAGGTTGTCGGCGGCCATGAGCGATGCGGCACCGACCGCCGACCACGGACCGCCGCCGGCGAAGCGCACGAGCGCGTACATCCCGAGGATCGAGAGCGACATGAACAGCACCGAGCCGATCCGCCATGCGAACGGGCCGTCGCCGAAGATCCGGATGGCGGCGGCCATGATCAGCTTCGCTCCCTGGGGATGCTCGGCGTTCGGGTCCGAACCCAGCGGGGAGGTGTCGTAATGGGACCCTTTCGCGGGGCGGATGTGGTCGATCACCCGGGCGGCGTTGACGTAGTAGGCCTCGTCGAAGATCAGCGTGTGGTCGGAGGCGGTCGTGCACGGCGACTGACACGGCTCGTCGAGCTTGTAGACGCGGGCGCCCAGCGACAGCAGCGAGACGAGGGCGAGCACGACGAGCGGTGCCCACGGGGGCAGCGCGCCGCGCCCCCGGCGAGCGGAGACGGCGGAGGTCATGACGGCCCCTAGACTGCCGCCGCGTGAGGTTCGAAAAATGGCACGCGCTGGGGAACGACTACCTGATTGTCGAGCACGATGCGCTGCCCTTCACGCTCACGGCAGCGCGCATCCGGGCGATCTGTGCGCTGCACACCGGCGTCGGGAGCGACGGCGTCCTGGTGCTCTCGCCGCCGACCGAGCCGGGCTTCGTCGCCCACCTGCGGATCTTCAACCCCGACGGCTCGGAGTCCGGGCTCTCGGGCAACGGCGCCCGCGAGGCGGCGCTCTACCTGCGCCGGCACGGCTGGGCCGCCGCCGACCAGTTCTCGATCCAGACCGCCGCCGGGGAGATCCGGCCCACGATCACCTCCGCGACCACCGCCGCCCTCGACCTCGGCCGCGTGCGCACCGAGAGCGCCGACTATCCGAGCGGCGCTCCCGACGGCCGCGGCGAGCTCACCGACGACCACGGCGCCCACACGCATAGCTGGACGTTCCAGCACGTCCAAGTCGGCAACCCCCAGTGCGTGATCCGGCTCGCCGACGAGGACGATCTGCACCAGCTGAAGCTCGCGCACGTGGGTCCCGGGATCGAGCGCCACCCCGCGTTCCCCAATCGCACGAACGTCTCCTTCTACGTCCCCCTGGCGCCTGACCGGATCCGGGCCCGGATCTTCGAGCGCGGCGTGGGGGAGACCTCCGCCAGCGGCACCGGCGCCACCGGCGCCGCGGTTGCCCACGTCCTGCACGGCGGTGACTCGCCGGTCACGGTGGTGCTGGACGGCGGCGAGCTCGAGGTCGAGGTGGGGGAGGACCTGCACGTGATCTTGAGCGGCTGGGCGGTGCCGGTGTTCGCCGGCACGCTCGCCGACGACTTCATCGAGGAGCTTCATGCAACCCAGTAGGCGCCTGCAGCAGATCCCCCCATACCTGTTCGCCGAGCTCGAGCGCAAGATCGCCGACAAGCAGGCGGCCGGCATCGACGTGATCAGCCTCGGCATCGGCGACCCCGACACCCCGACCTATCCGCCGGTGATCGCGGCGGCTCAAGCCGCGGTCGCTGACCCCGGCACTCATCGCTATCCGACCAACCGGGGGCGCGAGGAGTTCCGCACCGCGCTCGCCGCCTTCTACGCCCGACGCTTCATCGTCGAGATCGATCCGAGCACCGAGGTGATGCCGGCGATCGGTGCCAAGGAGTGCATCTTCAACCTGAGCCTCGCCTTCCTCGACCCGGGGGACATCGCGCTCGCCTCGGATCCCGGCTACCCGGTGTACACCGGCGGTCCGCTGATGGCCGGCGGCGAGTCCCACCTCATGGGCCTCGTGCCCGAGCGCGGCTTCGCGCCCGACCTCGACGCGATCCCCGACGAGGTGCTTGACCGCGCGCGTCTCATGTTCCTCAACTACCCCAACAACCCGACCGGCGCGGTGCTCCCCGACGGCCTGTTCGAGCGCGCGATCGAGCTCGCCCGCGCCCACGACTTCCTGATCGTCCACGACAACGCGTACTCCGAGACCACCTTCGACGGCTACGTCGCCCCGTCGTTCCTCGCCACCCCGGGCGCCAAGGAGGTCGGCGTCGAGGTGTTCTCGCTGTCCAAGGGATACAACATGACCGGCTGGCGGTGCGCGGCCATCCTCGGCAACGCCGATGCGATCGCCCAGTACTGGCGACTGAAGTCGAACATCGACTCGGGGTTGTTCGACGCGATTCAGCTCGCGGGCGCCGCGGCGCTGCAACCCGAGGTCGACGCGTCAGTCAAGGACATGAACGCGGTCTACGCCCGCCGCCGCGACCTGGTGTGTGACGCGCTCGCCCAGGCCGGCGTCCACGTCACCAAGCCCCGGGGCACGATCTACGTCTGGGCTCCGATCCCCGCGGGCTATGAGAGCGCCGCCGCTTACTGCGAGCACGTGCTCGAGCAGGCGGCGGTCGTCATCTCTCCGGGGGGCGCCTACGGCCCCCATGGCGAGGGGTTCTTCCGCATCTCGCTCACCTGCCCCGAGGAGCGGCTCACCGAGGCGGTGACGCGAATCAGCCGGCTGCGGGACTGACTTGGACGGGCGACCCCCGGCCGCCGCCCGGGTGGACTCCAGGCCGCCGCCCGAGCCGCCGCCCGGGTGCCCGGCTACCATTCACTGGGCTTGGCTCCGTCCGACGCCACCTCGAACGGCCGGCCGTCGCACCGCCCCGACGGCCAGCGCCCCACTGGGCGCGCGGCCCAGCGCGCCTACATGATCGCCGCGCTGCCCGCCGGCGAGGACGACGAGCTCTCCGAGCTCGAGGAGCTCCTGCGCACCGCCGGAGCCGCGGCCGTGGGGCGCGCGGTCCAGCACCGGGATCGCCCCCATCCGAACACGTATCTCGGCCCGGGCAAGCTCGAGGAGCTCACCGAGCAGATCAAGGCCGTCGACGCGAACCTCGTCGCCTGCGACGACGAGCTCACCCCCCGCCAGGAGCGCAACCTCGAGAAGGCACTCGGGGTGCCGGTAGTCGATCGCACCGCGGTGATCCTCGACATCTTCGCCGACCATGCCCACACCGCCGAGGGCAAGCTGCAGGTCGAGCTCGCCCAGCTTGAGTACAACCTCGCGCGGATGCGCGGCCTGTGGACCCATCTTGAGCGGCTCGGTGGCGGGATCGGGACCCGGGGCCCCGGCGAGTCCCAGATCGAGACCGACCGCCGTCTCGCCCGGGACCGGATCTCGGCGCTCAAACGCCGCCTCGGACAGGTGCGGTCGACGCGCTCGGTGATGCGGGCCGAGCGCGAGCGTGCCCACCTGCCTCAGGTCGCCCTCGCCGGATACACCAACGCCGGCAAGTCGACGCTGCTGAACGCCCTCACCGGCGCCGAGGTCCCCGTCCGCGACCGCCTGTTCCACACGCTCGACCCGACCACCCGGGTGATGCGCGCCGGCGGGCGCGACTACCTCATCACCGACACCGTCGGCTTCATCCGCAAGCTGCCCCACCAGCTCGTTGACGCCTTCGGTGCCACTCTCGAGGAGACGATTCGCGCCGACCTTGTGCTGCACGTGGTCGACGCCTCCGAGGAGGAGGAGGAGCTCGAGGCGATGACCCGGGCGGTCGAGGACGTGCTGGAGGAGATCGAGGCCGGCGAGGCCTCCCGCGTGCTGGTGCTCGCCAAGGCCGACCGGATCGGTGCCGAGCGCCGGACCGAGCTCGCCCACCGTCATCCCGCCGCGGTCCTCGTCTCGGCGCCGACCGGGGAGGGGATCGAGGCGCTGGTGGCGCGGATCGAGTCCGAGTTCCACCGTCGGCTCTCCGAGGTGCAGCTGCTCGTGCCCTACCGGGAGGGCGGCCGCCTCGCCGAGCTGCACGCGCTCGCGGGCGACCTCGAGCGCGAGGACACCCCGGAGGGGGTGCGCGTCTCGGTGCGCCTACCGGCCGGCGTGGCCGCCCGCTTCGCGTCGTTCCAGCTCAGCGGTACGTGAGCAGCGCCGCGCCGCTCAGGGTCACGCGCCTGCACCCGAAGGCGATCCTCCCGACCCGCGCGCATGCCGGCGACGCCGGCCTCGACCTCTACGCGCTGCACGGCGGAGCCCTCGACCCCGGACGCCGCGCGCTCGCGCCCACCGGGATCGCGGTCGAGATCCCCCACGGCCAGGCCGGCCTCGTGCTGCCGCGCTCGGGGACCGCCGTCCGCCACGGAGTCGCGCTGGTCAACTCGCCGGGCCTCGTCGACGCCGGCTACCGTGGCGAGCTGCGGGTCCTGCTGCTCAACACCGACCGCGACGAGGTGTTCACGTGGGCGGCCGGGGACCGGATCGCGCAGCTCGTACTCGTCGACGTCGCGCTGTCAGAGGTCCTCGAGGTCTCCGAGCTCGGTGAGTCCGCGCGCGCGGAGGGAGGCTTCGGCTCCAGCGGCGTGTGACGACCGGTCACAACCGGCGACGGTCGTCCGACTGATCGGTTGTGATGTCCCGATGCGAGTGACGGCCGGCGGACAGCGCACCGACCCGAGGTCGTCCGCGATCGACGCGTCGAACTGGGACCCCGACGCGTTCGCCGGCTTCTACCGCCGCTATGAGCATCAGCCCGCCGCCTATTTCATGCGCCGCACCGGCCGCGCGGAGCTCGCGGCCGACCTCACCTCAGAGACGTTCGCCGCCGCGCTCATCGCCTGGCGCAGCGGCGCGACGCGCGGGCTCGACGAGGCAGCGTGGCTGTTCGGCATCGCCCGCCACAAGCTGATCGACAGCTACCGGCGCGGCCGCGTCGAGGCCGCGGCCCGCCCCCGACAGGGCATGCCCCCGACGCCGCGGGCCGCCCCGCCGCGGCGGGGGGGCGCGGCGGGGCGG
>CAXTTD010000107.1:6161-9056 GCA_964246945.1 uncultured Solirubrobacteraceae bacterium
CCCCCACACGCGGCCCCCACCCCCCGGGGGCGCCCGGGGCGCCCCCGCGCCCCCCCCCCGACTGGGCATGCGCCCGACGCCGCTGGACGACGAGCCGCTGCGGGCGATCGAGGCGCTCACCGCGCCGACGCCCGCGCTCGAGCTCGTGCGGGGACTCTCCGATCAGGAGCGCGCCGGACCGCCGGTGGCTCGATCCTCGTCGCGGCTCTGCTCGTCCACTTTCGGCCCCAGGAGCGCGTCGACCTGCTCGACGAGCAGGTCACCCGCGGCCATGGCGTCGCCACCGTCGTGCCCACCGGGGTCCTGCCATCCGCGCCACCGCTCGCGGCGGCAGCGCCGCCACCGTCCGTCCCGGCCAGGTCGGCGCCGTCCACCTCGACCATGTCGGGCTCCACCACCTGTTCCGCATCTCCACCTCGATTCACCTCACCGGCTGGTGGTGGCTCAGCCTGCTGCTGTGGGCGGTGCCGCTGCTGGCCGCGCTCAGATACACACGGGTCGACGGCATATCGGCGCCCGCACCGGCGTGAGCGCGCCCGCCCGCATGCCGGCGGCGGCCTCGCGCAATAAGCCGAGGCGCGCAGCGGATCGAGCAGCCCGGGGGGTTCGAGGTACTGGCCGGCGCCCCACGACGGCGCCACCCCGGGCACGTCGGCGGCGTTGTTGAGCGCGCGCATCGTGGCCAGGCTCAGCGTGCGGTCGACCCGCTCGATGGTGGCGGCGAACGCCGGGCCCTCCTCGGCGAGGACCTTGATGGAGACGACCGGGACGACGTTGCCGAAGCCGAAGATGTGGTGGGGGTCGCCGAGCACCCGGTAGTCGCGGGTGGCGAGCTCGCCGTCGGTGGTGTCCACGTAGGCGGCCTGCACGGTGCCGGTGTCGAGGTCCCCGTACTGGCTACCCACGGCGATCTGCGTGAAGCCATCCGGGATGACGCCGTACATGTCGGCGAGCGCGGGCAGGCCGGCACGGACGGTGCTGAACTGCGCGGCGCCGCCGAGCACGAACCTCGCGTTGACGCTCGTGAGATCGCCGACCGTGCGCAGGTGATGGGTCGCCGCGTAGGTGTCGGTGACCGCGATCCCGTTGGTGTCGCTGAACGGTGTCGGAGCGAGCAGCCGCAGCCCGTGGCGCACAGCCCATCTGCGACCGGCGGCGTAGGCGGCGCGGCGGCCGTGGAAGGACCGGTGCTCGCCGGCGATCGTCTGGTCAAAGACGTTGAGGTACTCGGGGTACATTCCGAGCGATCCGTTGGCGAGCGCCTGGCGGGTCACGCCCGGCGGCCCGATGTTCTGGGTGATGTCGACCGAGAATCCCTGGGCCTTCAGCGCCTGCAGGTAGAGCTGGCCCAGCACGAACTGCTCGGTGTAGTTCTTGTCGCCGATCGTCACCACCGGCCGGCCGGTGCCGGGGAGCGCGGGGGTCGTGCTCGTGCTCGTGCTCGTGGTGACGCTGGTCGCCGGGCGCGCCACGCGTGCGGTGGACGAGCCGGCACTCCTCGCCCGAGCTGACGCACCGGTGCCGGACCCGGCGCTCGCCCCGCAGCCGCTCAGGGCGACCGCGACCGCGACCGCGACCGCGACCGCGAGCGCGAGGGTCGCGGTGGGCGCCGCCGGGCGCCGCCGCGCGCGCAGCGTGAACGAGAGAGGAGCCATCGGTGGGCAGGGTCGATCATAAGCTGCCCACGCCCGGGGCTCGTACGCCTCGTGATCGAACTCTCATACTCCGGCGGCGCGGCGAGCCTCACCATGAGCGGCCCACTCCAGCGAGTCCTCGAGCGGCGTCAGCGGCGCGGGCAGCGACAGCGCGGTGGCGATCAGCCAGTCGGCGAACCACGCGTTCTTCGGCAGCAGCGGACCGTGCAGGTAGGTGCCGATCACCGACCCCGAGCGGACGCCCTCCTGCCCGTCGCGACCGTTGTTCCCGTGGCCGCGCAGAACGCGCCCGAGTGGATTCGCTGCCGCTCCGAGCCACGTGCGTCCGCCATGGTTCTCAAAGCCGGCGAGGACGCGGCGCTCGCCGGGATCGAGTTCGACCTCGATCGCGACGTTGCCGGTGAGTCGCGGCCCCGCGTCGCGAACCGTGTGCAGATCGACGAGCCCGATCCCGGGCAGCGTGTCGGCCCCGAGCGCGTAGGAGTGCCCGAGCAGCTGGTAGCCGCCGCACACGCCGAGGATGGTGGCGCCGCGGTCGGCCGCCGCGTGCAGCGCCTCGCGCTTGTGGGCGACGAGGTCCTCGGCGCACAGCCGCTGGTCGCGGTCCTGGCCGCCGCCGATGTAGAACAGGTCCGCGGCGTCGGGATCGAGGGTCTCTCCGAGACCGCTCGCCGACAGCGCGAACTCGAGCTCCCGCCACGCACAGCGGCGCTCGAGCATCAGCAGGTTGCCGCGGTCGGCGTAGATGTTCATGAGGTCGGGATACAGCGCGCACACCCGCAGGACGGGCTCAGGCATCGAGCATCACCACGGCGCTGCCCACGTACTCGGCGGTGGTGGCGACCCGCCCGCGCGCCGCGACGCGGAACCCGCAGGCAACCCCCTCGTCCTCCAGGAGCTCGGGGGAGAGCGCCGCGAGCCGCACGAGGTCGGGCTCGGTGGTGAGCGTCCCGCCGGGGCTCACCGTCTCGCGGCGGCGCTCGAGCACGAACGCGTCGCCGAGCGGGCGGATCGCGAGCGGCCGGCTCGAGTAGACGGTGCCGTCGACCTCGCCGACGTCGGGCAGCGGCTCCGGGAAGCCGGCGTCGACATCGAAGGCCTCGACCTGCTCGGCGATCGCCAGCACGATCAATCCTCCCGGGAGCAGGTGCTCACGCGCACGCGTCAAGAAGCGCTGCCGGCCGTCGCTGCCCTCCATCAGCTGGATGGTCTGCATCGGCACGATGATCAGTGCGTAGCG
>CAXTTD010000108.1:0-9055 GCA_964246945.1 uncultured Solirubrobacteraceae bacterium
CCCCCACGCCGATCCCCACCACCACACGCAGCGGTCCTCTCATCGCGGGAGCGATTGAACCAGACCGGCCGTCGGCCGGCCGCAGCTATCCCGCCCAGGGAAGAGCCTCGGGTTCGCGCGCATCGATCAGCTCCAGGTCCCGCTCCGCTGACGGGGCATCGAACGTGTAACCGTTCTCCTTGACATGATGACGCAGGCTCCCGAGCATGCATCGGTCTGCTGGTCGACCGGGGATCATGTGGGCATCGAGAAGCGCCCGGGCTGGGCCCGCCAGCCGATCCGATAGAACGTTGGCTCTTGGTCCCCACCGTCTGAGAACACCCCTTGGGTACGCGTGAGCATCCGCTGCATCGCGGCGGCTGGAGGGTGCGCCGGCGAGATGCGCCCGGTCGCCAGCGGGCGCGCCGGGTTTGGTCCGAGGACTCCGCGCGCGCATTCGATGAGGCGATCGCGGACGTCTCCGCCGCCGCGCGACGTTCCAACCACGACCGTCACAGACGCAGCTGCGGCCTGGTGCCCGCGTTCGGCGGAAGATCGCTGGGTGAGCTGTCGGTCAACGCCATCCGCGACTTCGTCGTCGAGGTCGCCGACGAACTCGCCGACGAGGTCGCACCCGGCGAGCCGGCAGCGAAGACCGTCACCAACGCGCTCGGGACGCTCGTGGTCTGTTTCGACTCCGAGGTCGAGGATGGCGTGCTCGCGGTCACCCTGGCGCTGCACGTGCCGAGGCTCTCGCCGGAGCACGTCGAACGCGAGTACCTGCGGCTCGACAGGATTCCGCTTCACCTCGTTGCGTGCTGGGAGCGCTACCGTCCGCTGGCCGAATTCGCATTGCGCATCTCCGAGGCATTAGACCTTCCCGGGATCCCAGGGTGGCAAGCGACGCGGAGAGAGAAGGGGCGTCGCCCGCCACGGCTGGGAGCTGGCGCCCGGGGAGGGACGGGGTACCAGCAGCTCGGCCGGTCCTTCTTGACCGAGCGATCGTTGCGCGTGAGCGGTAACCGCCAGCGAGACGACGTTCTGAAAACCGTTAGCCGACGGCGTTCTGGAGGTTGTCGATCATTCGACCGCCTGGGGTTTGGGCGTAGCGGGGATCTCCCCGCGACCGGTGGACGGTAGCGCGGCCGCGGTGCGGCTCGACCGAGACTCGGGGTGGACGATCATGCCGCGGCCGTCTCGGCTCCGTGCGTATGGAGTGGCGCGGACGGTTCGATGATGTTGATCAGCTGATCAAAGCCGGAGAGCGAGAACATCCGTCGGACCTGACCCGGGCGGCAGACGACCTCGAGGCGGTGGTGCCATTTGACGGCGCGCAGCTGCGCGGCGAGTACCGACCGCAGTCCGATGGAGTCGATGAACGCCAGCGCGCGTAGATCGAGTGCCACGCGTTCGCTGTGGGTTTGTACGTCCCACAGGCACCGGTCGAGCGCGTCGGTGGTGCTGAGGTCAAGCTCACCGACCGGAGTCACCCACGTCCGTATTGGTTCCTCGCGAACTCGTAGCTCAAGCAGAGTCTCGCGCACAGCGTATTGATGCCGCTGGCTCATGGGGCTCCAGACGTTCGCGACCGATCACCGGGCGCACCACCAAGGTCTGGAGCGGCACTCATAACTCCTGCTGCGTCTCAACCTAGCAAGCACCGCGCCTGAGCGCGAGACACGGCTTAGTGGCCGGTAAGTGCCAAATAGGTTCAACGCGCCGACTGTCTCACCGCTCCCGATACGGTCACACGCACTGCTCACCGACTTCCTCCAGGCCGAAGGGACCGATGCCTGATGCTCCGGACGATCGACCAGCTGACCCGCGAATGGCTGACGGAAGCGCTCGGCTTTCCGGTCACTCGTTTTACCGTCACACAGATCGGCACCGGCCAGATGAGCGACAGCTACCGCGTCGAGCCGCGACCGCCCTCGTGCACGGGCTCACCGTCTGGACCCAGGACAATGACTTCGACGTGCTCGCCGAGCTCGCACCAGGCTTGGTCGTCACACGCAGCTGACCGTACGCCAGGCATGCGACCCCTCATGTGGTCAGCGTCGGCGGGGCATGAGCACGTTGCCGGCCACCGCCTCGAGGCCGTCGAGGTCGCGGACCACCTCAACGCGGTCACACACGTCGGCGTAGGACTGCATGTCGCTGGAGCCGTATGGCCAGTAGCGCTCGAGCTCCGGGGTGAGCCACACCACGTCGCGGGCGCGCCGGGCGATCGCCTCGAGCGCCCATAGGTGCGGCGGGTTGCCGTTGCCGCGCCCGTCCCCGAGGATGACCACCGTGCTGCGACGGTCCACCGCGGCGAGGAAGTCATCGTGGAAGGTCTCAAGCGCGCGGCCGTAGTTGGAGTTGGCGTCGACGTCGAGCACGTCGCCGCCGAACATCATCGCGAGCGCGGTCTCGAGCGGCTCGCGGCGCAGGAGGCCGGTGACCTCGACGAGGTCGGCGACGAACGCGAACGTCCGCACCTTGCCGAACATCCTCTGCAGCCCCGCGACGAGGTGCAGCGTGAACCGTGCGGTGTTGCGCACCGACAGCGACACGTCGACGATCACCACCAGCCGCGGGCGATCCTCCTTGCGGTCCACGGTCACCGGGCGAAACGGCAGCCCGCCGGTGCGCAGCGACGCCCGCATCGTCCGCGCCGAGCTGAGCCGGCCGCGCCTCGAGGGCGCGCGCCGGTAGGACAGCGCTCCGCGCAGATCCCGCGAGGTGCGGACGAGCAGCGCCTCCATGCGGCGTTGCTCCTCGTCGGTGAAGTGCGCGTGCCTGGCCACCAGCGGATCGAGCGCCGGGTGCTCGGGCGCCTCGAGCGCTCTGAGCTTCTCCAGGTGCGCGCGGAGCATCTCCTCGAGGTTCTCGATCTGGCCGCCGGTCCCGTCGCGGAGCTTCGGGACATCGGTCTCCTCGAGCAGCGACTCGGTCGGCAGGTGATGGGCGTGGACCCCGCCAGAAGCGGCGTCGCCCTCGATCATGCGGCCCGGTCGAAGTTGAAGTCGCCGGGAGCCCCCGGGTCGCTCACCCGGTCGAGGTGGAGCACGTGTTCGGGCTCCCCCTCCCCCTCCTCGGCGGCGCCGATCATCAGCTCCTCGCTGCCGCGGCCCGGCATGTCGCCGTCACCGTGTTTGAACCGCCTTCTCCCCAGTCTGCTCATCCTCGTCGAAGAACTGGCCGAGCTCGGTGCGCTCCTTGTCGACGTCGGGGCCGAGCTCGGCGTCGACCTCAGATGTCGCGTCCGCCTCCTGGGCGTCGGCGCCGGCCGGCGTGGTGGACCCGGTCGCGTCGTCCTCGTCGGCGTCGGGGGTGAGCGGGGCGACGGTGAAGAACGCCTCGAACAGCTCCTCGAACAGCTCGAGGTCGCGTTCGTCCTTGACCAACGTCGTCTGGAGCGCGACCTTCACCACGTCGCGGCGGGCCATGTCGATGCGAGCGAGCGCGCGGGCGGCGTCGATCATCTCCGGCGGCGAGATTCGGATCCCGCGCATCCTCAGCAGCGCGCCGAAGCGCACGAGCGTCGCGTCCATGTTGGGGCCCAGCTTCCCCGCGGCGGCGCGGTTCACGCTCCGTCCGAGGAGCCTGCGCTCACGCGAGGGCGCTCACACCCGCGCGCCGGCGGCGAGCTCGGCGGCCGCCGATTCGCGCATCTTGTACTTCTGCACCTTGCCGGTGACCGTCATCGGGAACTCGTCGACGAAGCGCACGTAGCGGGGGACCTTGAAGTGGGCGATCCGGCCGCGGCAGAACTCGCGGACACCCTCCGCGTCGAGCGCGGACCCCTCACGGCGGATCACCCACGCCATCAGCTCCTCGCCGTAGCGCTCGTCGGGGACGCCGATCACCTGGACGTCGGCGATCTCGGGATGGCCGTAGAGGAACTCCTCGACCTCCCGCGGGTAGACGTTCTCGCCGCCGCGGATGACGAGGTCCTTGATCCGCCCGACGATCGCCACGTAGCCGTCCTCGTCCATGGCGGCGAGATCGCCGGTATGCATCCAGCGCTCGGGATCGATCGCCTCCGCGGTGCGTTCGGGGTCCTCCCAGTAGCCGGCCATCACGCTGTAGCCGCGGGTGCACAGCTCGCCGGCGGCCGTGCCGCGCTCGAGCGTCCTCCCGGACTCCGGATCGATCACCTTCACCTCGACCCACGGATGCACCCGCCCGACCGAGCCCACGCGCATCGCCACCGGGTCGTCGGCGGCGGTCTGGGTCGACACCGGCGAGGTCTCGGTCATCCCGTAGCAGATGGAGACCTCCGCCATGTGCATGAGCTCCATCACCCGCTTCATCACCTCCGCGGGGCACGGTGAGCCCGCCATCACCCCCGTCCGCAGCGACGACAGGTCATAGCCGGCGAATCCGGGCGCGTCGAGCATCGCGATGAACATCGTCGGCACCCCATAGAGCGACGTGCAGCGCTCGTGCGCGCACGCGGCGAGCGTCGCCACCGGGTCGAAGCCGGGCGCCGGGATCACCATCGCCGACCCGTGCGAGGTGCACGCGAGGTTCCCGATCACCATCCCGAAGCAGTGGTAGAACGGCACCGGGATGCACACCCGGTCGCGCTCGTCGTAGCCGAGGCACTCGCCAATGAAGTAGCCGTTGCCGAGGATGTTGCGGTGAGTGAGGGTCGCGCCCTTGGGCGAGCCGGTGGTGCCGCTGGTGTACTGGATGTTGATCGGGTCCTCAGGGTGCAGGCCCGCCGCGATCTCCGCGAGCACTGAGGGGTCGACCGCCGCGCCACCGGCGAGCAGCGCCGACCAGTCCCCGGTGCCGAGGAACACCACCCGCTGGAGCTCCGGCAGCGCCCCGCGCACCTCGGCCACCATTGCCCGGTAGTCGGTGGTCTTGAACGACTCGGCGGCGATCAGCATCCGACACCCCGACTGGCGCAGCGCGTATTCGAGCTCGACCGGGCGGTAGGCGGGGTTGACGTTGACGAGGATCAGCCCGAGCTGCGCCGTCGCGTATTGCACGAGTGTCCATTCGTGGCAGTTGGGGCTCCAGATCCCGACCCGGTCCCCAGTCGCGAGGCCGGCCCCGTGCAGCCCGCGCGCCACCGCGTCGACCGCCGCGCCGAACTGCGCCCAGCTCATCCGCACGTCCTCGGCGCAGGACACGAGCGCTTCGCGCTCGGGCCACGCGGCGATCGTCCTTGCCAGGTTGGCACCGATCGTCTGCTCGGGCAGCGGAGCGCTCTGCGATCCGCGCGCGTATGCCTCACTCATCCGGGACCTCCCCCTCGACGGTGCCGGCAATTCTAAGATGAGAGATTCGATGGCGTCCACCATGTCCCCCGTGTCGCAGTGCCGGCTGCTGGAGGAGGACCCCGACCTCGCCGAGGCGATCGCCGAGCCGCGTCGTACCCAGGCGGTTCTGCGCTGCGTCGCGCCGACGCTGCGGGTGCCCCGGGGACGCTGGCTGATACCCCCCTCGATGGGGCTGCCGGGCGGGATCGGGCTGCTCGTGCTCGATGGCCTGCTGCTGCGCCGGGTCGGCGTCGACGGTCGCTTCGGCGCCGAGATCCTCGGCGAGGGCGACTTGCTGAAGCCCCGCATCGACGCCGAGCTGTCCACGAGCCTGTCGGTGACCCGCGGCTGGCGCGTACTCGCACCGCTGCGCCTGGCGGTCCTCGACGCGGAGGCGGCCCGCTACTGCGCGGAGTTCCCGGAGCTCACCGGCAGCCTGCTCGACCGGGCCCTGGACCGCGTGCGCAACCTGCAGATCCTCATGGCGATCGTCCACCACGCGCGCGTGAACGTACGCGTCCACACGCTGCTCTGGCATCTCGCCGACCGCTGGGGTCGCGTGCGCAGCGAGGGCGTGCTGCTGCCGCTGTCGATCACCCATTCGGTGATCGCCGACATGGTCGCCGCTCGCCGCCCGACGGTCACCACCTCGATCTCCGAGCTCACGCGAATGGACCTCGTGCGGCCCGTCGAGGGCGGCTGGCTGCTGCGCGGCGAGCGCCCCGGGGAGCTCGAGGAGCTGCTCGTGCCGCGCACCCAGTCGCCGGGATGAGCGATCACGGTCCAGGTTGGACGCGGATCGCGCAGGGCCCGGCAGTGGACGTCAGCGACCTCGGACGTCGATGACGACGTGCATGCCGGCCGCCATGTGGCCCGGCAGCGAGCAGTACAGCTGATAGCGCCCCGGGGCGAGACGCCAGGTCGCGGTGCGCACCTCCCCGGGCAGCGTCAGCGCCACCGCCTGAGTGGGCCCGACCATCGCGCCCGCGGCGTTCAGGCGCCGGGCGCGCAGGTCGTGCGGATCCTGGCCGCGGTTCCAGAGCTCCACCACCACCCGTCCGGGCGGCAGCACCGCGCGGGAGGGCGAGAGCGAGAACTCCTGGGCGTAGACGAGCAGCCGCGCAGGGAAGCGGGGGTGGCGCGGAAGCGGCCGCGCCGCCGCCCCACCGACCCCGACCCCGGAGCCGGCCCCGGTGAGCGCGAACACCAGCCCGAGCACCGCAGGAACGAGCACTCTGAGGATCCGGCGTCTCACGCGATCAACCGATAGCGGGGGAACCGCGCCGCGTCGGGGATGACGGCACTCGCGTCGTGGTCGAACCACTGCTCGAGCAGCGACGCGTAGACGGCGCGGAAGTCGACGTTCACCCGCTGGTTGCCGTTGGCGTCCAGCCGCTCGAGCGAGGGGAACTCCCCGCACATGGTTCCGGTGACCCGACTGCCGATGAGCATCGAGATCCCGGCGGCGCCGTGGTCGGTGCCGAGACCCCCGTTCTCGAGCGGACGGCGGCCGAACTCCGACCACACGTGCACGACCACCCGCTGGTCGATCCCGCGCGCCTCGAGGTCGCTCTGGAAGGCGGCGATCGACTCGCCGATCCGCGGCACGTCGGTGGCGAACGTCGCCGCCTGGTCGGCGTGGGTGTCGAACTGGGTCTCCGGGGTGACGGCGACGCAGCGCAGCGGGAGGCCCGCGTCGATCATCGCCGCGAGACCGGCGAGCCGCTGCGGGAAGTCCGAGCCCGACAGCGTCGGATAGGCGACGGGACTCGTGTAGGTGGGCCCGCCGGCGGCGGTGGCGAACGGCGCGAGTGCCCGACGCACCACCCCAACCTCGGCGGCGGCGGCCGCCACCTGCGCGATCGCCGGATCGCGGCTGTGCCGCTGGGCGTCGCCGAGTCGCTCAGCGGCGGCGAGCGCGTCGTCGAAGATCGGACCGTAGGTGCCCGGGATATACAGCGAGAAGTCGTCGGGGCGGTCGATGGCGGCCACCGGCACGCGAGCGGTAGCGAGCGTCGGGTTCATCGCGGAGTCCATGGAGAGCCCCTGCAGCGGGTTGTCCGGGGAGCCGACCCGGTCGAGGTAGCGCCCGAGCCAGCCGGTGGTGGCCGAGCTCTCGAGCGCCCCCACCTCCCAGTAGTGGCGCGAGGTGAAGTGCGACATGTCCTCCCCGGCGTAGCCGCTGCCGGGCATCACCACCAGCTTGCCGGCGGCGTGCAGGCCAGCGAACGCGGCCGCCGCCGGGCCCCAGGCGAGCGACGGGTCCTCGGCGAACGGCTCGCCCTCGGCGGCGCTCACCGCGAGCGTCGGGCGGAGCTTCGCGTACACCGGATCGGCGACCGGGGCGAGCACCGACAGCGCATCGATCCCGCCGGCGAGGAAGATCGAGACGAGAATCGGATCCTTGGGGCGTCGAACCTCGGCGGCGCGGGCCACCCCCTCGGCGAGCGCGCCGCCGCCGAGACCGAGCCGGCCGGCGCCGTACACCGTCATCAGCCCGCCCGCGGCGCCGAGCAGGAAACGCCGGCGGTCGATGCCGGTGCCGGCGGGAACCGGCATCGAGGGGTCCCATTCGCGGGGGCCGCAGCAGAGCATCACGTCGCGGGGGGCCATCAGCAGGTCTGCCAGTCGGGGGTCGTGGGGACGAGCGCGCGCAGCGCGTTCTGGCGCAGCACACGGTCGGGCACCTGCTCCCACGGCTCGCGCATCCGCGCTGCCGTCCGGCGGCTGAAGTCGAGCAGCTGCGCGTGGGTGCCCGGGTCGAGCGCCGGATCCCCCCAGTGCGCGAGCGCGGCGAGAACCGCCTGCTCCGCGTCCTCGTCGGCGGGATAGTGACGCTCGTGCGCGGGATCGAGCACCGTCTCGCCGAGCGCGGTGCCCACGGCGGTGAGTCGCCCCGCCCAGCGCGCGGTGTCGAGCCAGTCGGCGTAATCCCAGCCGGCGACGTTCGGGGGCTCGAACAGCTTCTGGCCGGTGAGTTGGGCGATCCAGCCCCAGGCGTCGGTCTGCACCGTGCGCCCGAGGGCGCGCAGCATTCCCGCGCAGAACACCACCGGGGGCAGCACCATGCGCGCGCCCGAGT
Source organism: uncultured Solirubrobacteraceae bacterium (assembly GCA_964246945.1). Lineage (GTDB taxonomy): Bacteria > Actinomycetota > Thermoleophilia > Solirubrobacterales > Solirubrobacteraceae > Palsa-465. Next base: position 8,320 of record CAXTTD010000108.1, read on the forward strand.
AGAAGAGCGGGTGGCGGAGGATCGCCTCCACCAGCGGCCGGGTGGCGAAGCCGCTGGTCACGTAGACGCGCTCGAGCGCCCGGGCGTCGGACGCCGGCGGCGGCTCGGCGACGAAGAAGCCCCACAGCTTGGCCACCATGAACGACGGGTGCGTGGCGTGCTCGACGCACAACCGGCAGGCGTCGCGCCAGCCGAAACGACCGCGGTGGCCGAGGATCGTCTTGATGCCGTCGTCGTGCAGGGCCGGGTCGTAGCGAAACGCGTGCGGCCCGAGCGCGTTCGACCACTCGTTGGTGAAGCCGGTGAGCGCCCGCGCCTGATCGTGGACGTCGTGCTGGTCATAGCCGCGGCCCTGGCCGAGCGTGAACAGCTCCATCATCTCGCGCCCGTAGTTCTCGTTGGGGCTGTAACGGTTGTTCTGCACCCCGTTGAGCCACAGCAGCATGGCCGGATCGCGGGTCACCTCGACGAACAGGTCATCGAAGCTCCCCAGCCAGCGGGGGCGCATCATCGCGTTCTGGCGCAGCAGGAGCTTCTGGGTGGCGCCATCGATCGAGGTCGCGAACCAGCTGTGCCAGATGAGCGTCATCCGCTCCTGAAGCGGATGGTCGGAGCGGACCATGCGGTCCAGCCACCAGCAGTGGTCATCGCCCCACACGTCGACCGGATCGAGCGGGCGGCGGTCGGCGCCGGGGGGGGGGGGGCCCCAGAACCCCGGGGGGCCCCCGGGGCGGGG
>CAXTTD010000109.1:0-4562 GCA_964246945.1 uncultured Solirubrobacteraceae bacterium
CGGCGGTGGGGGCCTCGATCCGATGGGGCGTGGTGTGGGTGAAGAGCAACTCGACGAGCGCCGCCTGCGCGTGGCGTCCGATCCCCCGCCCCCGGGCCGCCGGCGCGAGCCAGATGCCGATCATGGGGCAGCGTGACGCCTGGCTTGGCCCCCAGTGCTTGCCCCAGTGCCAGCTCACCTCGCCCGCGAGCTCGCCGTCCGCCACGACGCACAGCGCCCCGTCGCCGTCCAGACGCGCGGCGGAGACCTCGGCGCGTTCACGGCCGGGGCCGAAGTCGTCGAAGGGGCTTTCGCCACCGGTGAGCAGCGGCAGGTCAGCGGGCGCGATCGGGCGCAGCGACACGGTCACGAAGTGGCAGTATCGCGTGGAGCGGGCACGGACTCCGCATGACCGTCGTGTGTCCGGGAGGTGAGCGGTCGGTGAGCGACCTGGACCACGGGCGAGGCGCGCCCTATGGTGCGCGGCTGACCACGCGCGACCGAAGGGACAGCCTCATGGGAGAGATCAATCGCCGCCGTTTCCTGCAGCTCGCGGGCGGGAGCATCGCCACCACGATGCTCTCCGACAGCATCGCCCGCGCCGCCGCGATCCCGGCCAACCGCGCCACCCGATCGCTGCGGGACGTCGAGCACGTCGTCGTGCTCATGCAGGAGAACCGCGCCTTCGATCACTACTTCGGGGTGATGCGCGGGGTACGCGGCTTCGGCGATCCCCACCCAGTCACGCTGTCCAGCGGCCGGCCCGTCTGGAACCAGGCCGAGGGCTCGACGGTCACCCTCCCCTTCCGGCCGGACGTCGGGAACCTTGCGCTGGTGTTCATCGAGGATCTCGACCACAGCTGGGACGGCACCCACCAGATGTTCAACGGGGGCAACTGGGATAAGTGGATCCCGGCCAAGGGCACGACGTGCATGGCCCACATGAAGCGCGACGACCTCCCCTTCCACTACGCGCTCGCCGACGCGTTCACGGTGTGCGACGGCTACCACTGCTCGATGCTCGGCCCCACCGACACCAACCGCTACTACATGTGGACCGGCTGGGACGGCAACAACGGCAAAGGCGGCGGGCCGGTGATCGCCAACGACGAGCTCGGCTACCGCTGGTCGACCTACCCCGAGCGCCTGCAGGCCGCCGGCGTGAGCTGGAAGATCTACCAGGACGTCGGTGACGGCCTCGACGCGGCCGGCGTGTGGGGCTACACCGAGGACCCGTACATCGGCAACTACGGCGACACCTCGCTGCTGTACTTCGACAACTACCGCAACGCCGCCCCGGGCTCGCCGCTGTACGAGCGGGCCCGCACCGGAACCGATGTCAACACCGGCGGCGGCTTCTTCGACGACCTCGCCGCCGACGTGCAGCACGACCGGCTGCCGAGCGTGTCCTGGATCGTCGCGCCCGAGGCCTACACCGAGCACCCGGCGTGGCCCGCCGGCTACGGCGCCTGGTACACCGCCGGGGTGCTGAACGCCCTCACCAGCAATCCCGAGGTGTGGTCGAAGACGGCGCTGCTCATCACCTTCGACGAGAACGACGGCTTCTTCGACCACGTCGTCGGCCCCTATCCGAACGTCGGCGGGCTGCGCGGCCGCTCGACGGTGGCGCTCGACGACGAGCTGTTCGCCGGGAAGGCGGGCACGCCCGGCGGGTCGGACGGCGTGCCCGGGCCCTACGGGCTCGGCGTCCGGGTCCCGCTGCTCGTCGTCTCGCCGTGGAGCACCGGGGGCTGGGTGTGCTCGGAGACCTTCGACCACACCTCGCTGATCCGCTTCCTCGAGGCGCGCTTCGGCGTCCGGGAGCCGAACATCACCCCGTGGCGACGGGCGGTGTGCGGCGACCTCACCTCGGCCTTCGACTTCGCGAGCGCGAAGGACTCGGTGCCGGTGCTGCCAAGCGTCGCCGCCTACAAGCCGAGCGGCACCGCGAGCCCGACCTACACCCCCACCCCGCCGAGCTCCGGCACGCTCCCGGTCCAGGAGCCCGGCACGAAGCGCTCTCGCCGGCTCGGCTACCGCTTCTCGGTGGAGCTCTCCACCGAGCCCGGCCGCCTCTCCCTGGCGATCGCCAACCCCGGATCGCTGGGCATCGGCCTGCAGGCGCGCTCGCGGACGATCCCCGGGGCCCCGTTCACCTACACGGTGGGAGCCGGAGATGAGCTGTCGGTGACCCTGCCCCACCACGGCCGCTACGACCTGAGCCTCCACGGCCCCAACGGGTTCTACCGGCATCTCGCCGGCTCGGCGGCGACCGCGCTCCAGGTGTCGGTGGTGCCCGGGAGGGCGCCGGGCGCGCTCACCCTGCGGCTGCTCGACCGCGGCGCCCGCCGGCCGGTCACGCTGAGGATCGCCGACGCCTACGGCGAGCGCCGCGAGGTCCGGCTGCGTCGGGGAACCGGCGAGCTGCACGTGGACACGGATCAGTCGGGCGGCTGGTATGACCTCGCACTCAGCACCGACGCCGACCCGAGCTTCGGCTACGCGCTCGCCGGTCGGATCGAGTCAGCGCAGAACCTCACCAGCGACCCCCAGCTCGGCGCCGCGGCGGCGCACGCACCCGCGCCCGCGGTCGCCTAAGCGGGCGGTTTCGCCGCGGAAGCCGCTACGCCGGCTCGAGGCGCGGCGGCTCAGGGGTCCGTCTGGAGCTCGGCGAGGCGTCGCTGAAGGAACCGGCGCTCGACCTCGGAGCCGACCGATTCGAGCGCCCGTTCGTAGGCGAGCGCGGCCGCCGCCCGGTCACCGCGACGGCGCAGCAGGTCCGCGCGGGTCGCGTGCACCAGGTGATAGCCGCGCAGCTCCCCGGCGCGCTCGAGCTCGTCGACGAGCGCGAGGCCGCGGTCGAGCTCGCCGGTCATCGCCACCGCGACCGCTCGGTTCAACGCCACCACCGGGCTTGGCAGGACCGCCTCGAGCAGCCCGTACAGCGCGGCGATCTGCGGCCAGTCGGTGCGCTCAGCGTCCGGGGCCTCGTCATGACAGGCGGCGATCGCCGCCTGCAGCTGGTAGGGACCGACCGCGCCCCGGCGCAGCGTCGTGGTCAGCAGGGCGAGCGCCGCGTCGATCTCGCCCCGATGCCAACGGCCGCGGTCCTGCTCCTCGAGCGTGGCGAGCTCACCGTTGGCGTGCAGCCGGGCGTCGCGGCGCGCGTGCAGCAGACCCATGAGCGCGAGCAGACCGGCCACCTCGGTCTCGTCGGGCATCAGCCGGTGCAGCGCGCGGCCGAGGCGCAGCGCCTCCTCACACAGGCGGGCACGCACGAGCTCCTTCCCGCTGCCGGCCGCGTAGCCCTCGTTGAACAGCAGGTAGATCACCGCGAGGACGCCGGCGGTGCGCTCGGGCAGCAGCGGGCCCGGCGGTACCCGGTAGGGGATCCCCGCGGCCGCGATCTTCGCCTTGGCGCGGGTGAGCCGCTTCGCCATCGTGGCCTCGCTCACGAGCAGCGCGCGAGCGATCTCCGCGGTTGTCAGGCCGGCGAGCGCGCGCAGGGTGAGCGCGACGCGCGCCTCGAGCGCGAGGGCCGGATGGCAGCAGGTGAAGATGAGCCGCAGCCGGTCGTCCTCGATCACCTCGGCGTCGCTGAACAGCGCGTCCATCCCCGGATCCAATTGCCCCTCAGGGGCGCCGCCGAGTGGATCGCGACCGATCTGCTCGAGCAGCTCCGTCCCCCGTTTGGCTCGGCGCAGCCGGTCAAGCGCCCGGTTGCCGGCGACCGTGGTGAGCCACGCCCCGGGCCGCTCCGGGACCCCGTCGCGAGTCCACGCGGTGAGCGCCTCGGTGAACGCCTGAGCCGCGCACTCCTCCGCGAGGTCCCAGTCCCCGATGCGCCGGATGAGCGCCGCGACCACCCGCCCCCATTCCTCGCGGAACGCCGCGTCGACCGCGTCCCGGACTGTCGGCGTCGGGCTCACCAGTCGTGGAACCTACGGACCTCGACGCGGTGCCAGCGGGCGAGCGGATGCTCGGCGGCGTGCCCGATCGCCGCCTCGCGATCGATGCCGCCCAGGATCGCGACCCCGGCGATGAACTCCGCTGTCTCGATGAACGGCCCGTCGCTCACCAGCGTCCGGTCACCGTCGACCCGCACCGTCGTCGCGGTGACGGCGGGCGCGAGGGGCTGGCCGAACACCATCGTGCCGCGCGCCGCCAGACGCTCGCCCCACGCGTGTGCCTCGCGCCCGATCGCCGTCTCGGTGTCGTCGGCCTCGGGGATGCCGTCCGCGCAGAAGAACAGCGCCCAGCTCTGCGGTGGGTCCGCGGCGGCCCACTCCCGCGCGGCGGTCGGGAGCTCGAACGGCCCGTTGAACGGCCGCACCTCGACCGCCCCGCTGCCGGCGACCGGGTGGCGCCCGGCGACCTCGACCGCCTCGTCGAGGTCGGCGCATTCAGTGACATCGAAGCCGGCGACGAACTCCTTGCTTTCCGCGAACGGGCCGTCGCTCACGACCGTCTCCCCGTCCACCACTCGCACCGTCGCGGCGCTTGCCGGCGGGTCGAGCGCCCGGCCGAACAAGCGCACGCCGCGGCCGTCCATCTCCGCCATCCAGTCCTCGATGGCCATCGTC
>CAXTTD010000109.1:4572-8991 GCA_964246945.1 uncultured Solirubrobacteraceae bacterium
CCTCCCCCCCCCCCCGGCCGCCGCGGCCCTGCGGCCCCGGGGGCGCCCCGCCCCCGCCACCACCGCAGATCATCAGCATGTACTTCATCTGAGTCCTCCTGGTCGATCGCCTGTGCTGTGGCTACGACGAACGCGCGGGCGCGAACTGGACACCGCGTTTGACATCATCCCGCCGATGGCGAAGGTCCGACTGCGCGAATGGCGCCTCGAGGACGCCGCGGCAATCACGCCGATGCTCGCCGATCCCCACCTGCGTCACTGGTCCTCGTTGCCCGGGCTCGGGTCCGCGGCGTGGATCGCCGCCCAGCGCCGGTCCGCCCGCGGCCCCTCGCTCGCGATCTGCCGCGCCGGGGAGGACCGCGCGCTCGGCAAGATCGCGCTGCGGCTGCCCGGGCACACCTCGTCGGCGACCGCGGACACGGTGATCAGACGCGACGAGCGGCCTGCCGGCGAGCTCAGCTACTGGGTGCTGCCCGCCGCCCGCGGCCAGGGCCTCGCCGGCGCGGCGGTCGGGCTCATGCTCCCCCGCGCCCGCGCCGCCGGCTGCGCGTCGGTGGCGCTCGACATCGAGGCGGACAACCTGGGGTCGCTGCGGGTGGCGCAGCACCTCGGCGCGGAGCGTCGCGAGCCGACCCGGGTCGAGACCGATCGCGAGGGCGTCGCGCGGACGCTGGTCGTCCACGTGCTCACGTTCGACTGACCCCGAGGAGCGACGCGGCGAGCTTGCCCGAACGGTCAACCGGCGGGCAGCACGAACTGGCGGGCGCGGGTGGCGCTCGCGTGCAGCAGCCCCAGGAAGCGGTCGAGCAGCTCGGGGTGGAGCGAGGCGACCGGAAGCTCCCCGCACACGATGACCTCACCGGCGCGGTTCTCGGCGAAGCACACGAGCGGCGCCTGCCCGTTCCAGAACAGCAGCTGGCGGGGGGCGATCAGCTCCGGTGGGAGCACCGCGGCCTCGGCGCGCAGGAGCGCTCCGCGCAGCGTGAGCACGACCTCGAGCGGGTATCCGGCGGATTCGAGCGGGAGGCGCCACCCGCCGGGGCCGGCCGGCGTCGCACCGGTGTCGAGCGTGGCGAGGCAGTCGCTCACGCGGGCGGCAGGCTCCATGGCAGGGAGCCTAGGCGCGATACTGACGGGGTGGCCGACCAGAACGTCCTCGGCGGGGAGCTCGAGCCCTGCGGCAGCGACCCGATGACCGGGTTCCGCCGCGACGGCTGCTGCCACACCGGTCCCGAGGACCTCGGCAGTCACACCATCTGCGCCGTGGTCACCGCCGAGTTCCTCGATCATCAGCGCGCGATCGGCAACGACCTGCAGACGCCGATGCCGCTCTACGGGTTCCCGGGCCTCGCGCCCGGCGCCCGCTGGTGCGTCACCGCGCGCAACTGGCTGCGCGCGCACCTCGACGGCGCCGCCGCCTACGTGGTGCTCGCGAGCACGCACGAGCGCGCGCTCGAAGTCGTCCCCCTGCAGGCGCTGCGCGAGCATGCCGTCGACGTGCCCGAGGACCCCTCGGCGCTCAGCGTGTGAGTCGCGAGCCCCGAGTCGGCCCGCCATGAGCCGCCTGCGCGCCGTCGATCCGATCCTCGCCCGGGACGGTGAGCTCGTCGTCGAGCGCGACCCGGGGCGCGCCAGCGGCCGGTTGCTGCGCCAGGGCGAGATGGACAGCTCCTACATCGACCTCGCCGACCCCGCCCACCTCGAGTTCGACTACATGCGATGGCTGCGGATCGTCCTGCGCGCCGCCCGCGCCCGGCGCATCGTCCACGTCGGCGGCGCCGCCTGCGCGCTCCCGCGGGCGCTCGCCGCCGAATGGCCCGACGGACGCCAGGAGGTGTGCGAGCTCGACTCGGGCGTGCTCGAGCTCGCCCGCGCCTACATGGGCCTGCGCCGGGCGCCCGGTCTGCGCGTGCGTCATGCCGACGGTCGCGCGTGGCTCCACGAGCAGCCCGACGGGAGCCACGACGCGGTGGTCATCGACGCCTTCCTGGGCGCGCGGATCCCCCGCCGGCTCGTCTCGGTGCAGGCATTCGCGGTGACCGCGCGGGTCGCCCCGCTCACGCTCGTCAACGTCGTCGACGACCGCGCTCGCCGCGAGGTCCACGCGGTCGCGGCGGCCCTCGCCACCGCCTATCCGCAGGTGTGGACGCTGGGCGCGCGCGCCGGGAACACCATCTGCGCCGGCAGCCGGACGCAGCTGCCCCTCTCCCCGATCGCGGCCACGGCGGCCGCCGACCCCTCGCCGGCGACGCTCGTCGAGCCCGCGACCACCGCCCGGCGACTCGCCGGCATCCCCGCCCGCCATGCCCGCGCGGGGGCCGGCTGACCGGGGAGGGGTATCTTCGGCGCGATGGCCTCCACCGCGGCATCGGCGCAGCGGCGCAAATCCCGCGCCACCGCCGTCTCGATCGTCTCCAACAGCCTGCTCATCGCGATCAAGCTCGCGGCAGGTCTCAGCACCGGCTCGATCGGACTCGTCTCCGACGCCGCCCACTCGCTGATGGATCTCGTCGCCTCGGTGATCGCCTTCGCCTCGGTGCGCAAGGCCGACGAGCCGCCCGACGCCTCGCACCGCTACGGCCACGAGAAGGTGGAGGACCTCTCGGCGGGCGCCCAGGCGCTGCTGCTGCTGCTCGGCGCGGCGTTCATCGCCTACGAGGCGATCCGCCGGCTCGTGGAGGGCGGCCGCGTCGACAACGTGGGGATCGGCATCGCGGTCGCCGGAGGGGCGGCCGTGGTCAACTTTGTGGTGTCAAGCTCACTGCGCCGGGTGGGGCGCGCGACCGGTTCGAGCGCTCTGGGGGCGAACGCCGCCGATCTGCGCACCGACGCGTTCGTCTCCATGGGCGTGCTCGTCTCCCTGGTGCTCGACGCGCTCACCCACCTGCACTTCATCGACCCGGTGGTCGGGCTGCTGGTCGCGGTGGCGATCTCCACCACCGGCGTGCGGATCCTCAACGACGCCGGGCGTCGGCTCGCCGACGAGGCCCTGCCCCCGGAGGAGCTCGCCGCCCTCCAGGAGGTCGTGAACTCGTTCATCTCCGAGGAGGTGGTCGGCGTCCACGACGTGCGCGCGCGGCATGTCGGGTCCCATCACCAGGTCGACCTCCACATGCAGTTCGCCGACGGGACGAGCCTCGCGCGCGCCCATCAGCTCTCCCACCAGCTGCAGGCCACGATCGTGACCCGGCTGCCGGGCACCACAGCGCTCGTGCACCTCGAACCCGAGGATCGCGTGCGGCCCGACCGCTTCGCCGACGAGCATCCGGCGCCGACGAGCTGAGGGTTCGAGCCCCTCGCCGGAGCGCTCGCCGGCGCGGCGCAGGGCAGCTCAGGTGCCGGCCGGCGCGGGATCGGGGCGCATGATCACCGTGTCGGCGATCGGGATGATCTCATCGACCGGCAGATCGGCGGTCGCGGCGTGCCGGCGGATCGCCTCGGGGCTCGAGGCCTCGTAGACGCAGAACGTCCCCACCGCCCCGTCGCCCTCGTCGAGCACGTAGCTGCGGATCCAGCGGATGTCGTCGGGCATCTGCTCGTCGCCGACCTTCGCCGAGCGCTCCGCGGCCTGCTCGAGGTCCCCACCGGACTTCCAACCCTGCCGGCGCACGATCCCGTACAGCTGCATATCGATTCCTCTCCTCGACGGTGCGTGTGATCTGTCACGAACCCTAGTACTCCGGGCCGCGAATCCCGACCGTTGCGAGGGGGTTGCCACGGGTGTCGACGGAGCCCCTACGGGCCCTCGGGCGTAACCAGCTCAGCTTCCGCGCGCGCGTCGACGGCCGCGAGGATCTCCCGGCGTCGCGGGGGCGAGGCGCCGCCCCACTCCGCCACCTCGTCGAGCGTGCGCAGGCATCCCTCGCACACCCCGCGGGACTCGTCGATGACGCACACGCCGAGGCACGGGGACTCGAGGCGCCGCGCGATCGACGCCTCGGCGCCGGGGTCGGCGGTCGTCTCCCCACACACGTAGTCACCCAGGTAGTCGAGGCCGGCGATCGCGCGGCTGCCGTACCACGAGGTCATCTCGCCGTCGATGAGGGCGACCTCGGTCCCCGGCAGCTGTGCGGCGACCTCCGCGATGTGGTGGGCCTTGAAGTGAAACGGCTCGGAGGAGAGCAGCACCCGGTCTACCTGGCCTGCGTAGCGCCGGAGGTCGACCTCGGGGTAGCGAACCTCACCGGCACGGGGCAGCGTGTGCCAGCCGACGAGCTCGAGCGTCCGCGCGATGTAGGTGTCGGGCGCGACGGTCATCCACGGTTCGCGCCAGATGAGGTAGAGGACGTCCTCCCGCTCGTTCGCCGCGGTGCGCGCGCGCAGCCGGGCGAGCGCCCCCGCGAAGCGCTCACCCAATCGCTGCGCCTCGCGCTCGCGGTCGAAGATCGCGCCGAGCAGACGGTAGAGCGCCGGGTTGTC
>CAXTTD010000110.1:0-8777 GCA_964246945.1 uncultured Solirubrobacteraceae bacterium
CGCCGGGCGACGCCGAGGCCGTAGGCGGTGGCCCGGCGCGAGCCGACGACCGCGACCGCCCCACCGGCGAGGAACCCCGCCAGTCGCTCGCGCCCACCGGCCCCGGGCAGCACGTGCAGCACCGCCGGCGGGTGCTCGAGATCGCGCAGCCCACCCGGATAAGCCGCCGCGCACCGGCAGAGCGCGGCGACGCCGGCCCGGTCGCGCTCGGCCGCGAGCGCCACCGGATCGACCCCCTCGAGCTCGCGGCTGATCCCCGCGCGCTCGCCTCCGCCGACCGCCGCGATGAGCTCCGCGTCACCGAGGGCGAGCAGCTCGGCGATCCGGGCGCGGACGCCCTCGAGGTGACCGGCGATCCGGGTGAGCAGCCACGTCCGGCGGGCGCAGGCTTCGCACACCTCGACCTGGCTCACGCCACCTCCAGCGGCCCCGCGGCGACGCGCTGGCGCAGGCTGAGCGCGAGCAGCACGTCGGCGCGGCGCACCTGCTCACTGCCCGCGAGGTCGGCGATCGTGCGCGCCACCCGCACCACGCGGTGGCGGCCGCGCGCGCTCAGCATCCCGGCGCCGTAGGCCCGCCCGAGCTCGGACTCGGCCTCCTCCTGCACCGCCGCGCAGGCCCGCACCGTCCGTGAGTCCATCTCGCCGTTGGCCCGCGCGCCGCTGCCCCGCAGGCGTCGCGTCTGGCGCTCCCGCGCTCGGGAGACCCGCTCGCGCGCCTGCGCGGAGCTCGTGTGGGGAGCGCCACGCAGATCCGCGTCGGCGGGCCGGCGCACGTCCACGAGCAGGTCGATCCGGTCGAGCAGCGGCCCGCTCAGCCGCCGGGCGTGACGGCGCAGATCGGCCTCGCCGCAGCGGCAGCGCTCGCCCTCCCCGGCGTAGCCGCACGGGCACGGGTTCGTGGCCGCGACCAGCATGAAGCGGGTGGGGAAGCGCAGCGAGCGCTGCCCCCGGACAATCGTCACGTGCCCGTCCTCGAGCGGCTGGCGCAGCGCGTCGAGGGCCGGCCGCGCGAACTCCGAGAGCTCGTCGAGAAACAGCACCCCGTGGTGGGCGAGCGTCGCCTCTCCCGCCCGCGGCGGCGCCGCCCCGCCGGCGAGGCCCGCCGCCGAGATGGAGTGATGCGGCGCGCGGAACGGCCGGGCCTCGACCAGCCCGTCGGCGTGCAGTCCGGCGACACTGTGAATCCGGGTGACCTCGATCGCCTCCTCCCGCGTAAGCGGCGGCAGGATCGAGGGCAGACGGCGGGCGAGCATCGTCTTGCCGGTCCCCGGCGCCCCCTCCATGAGCAGGTTGTGGCCCCCGGCGGCGGCGATCTGCAGGGCGAGCAGCGGTACCTCCTGGCCGTGGACGTCGGCGAGGTCCGGCAGCCCCACGGCCGGTTCCCGCGCGGGCGGAGCGGCGGGCAGTGGCGGCGGCGGGGCTCCCCCGAGCACGGCGGCCGCCGCCCGCAGGCTCTCCACCGCGACGATCGGCAACCCGTCGACGAGCGCCGCTTCCCGCGCGCGCTGGCGGGGGACGATGAGCCGGGTGCAGCCGGCCCGTCGCGCGCCCTCGGCGACCGCGAGCGCGCCCGGAGAGTCCCGCAGCTCGCCGCTCAACGAGAGCTCGCCGAACACCGCGCAGTGGTCGAGGCAGCCGGCGGGCAGCTGCTCGCTGGCGAGCAGCAGCGCGAGCGCCACGGCCGCGTCGAAGCCCGGACCGCTCTTGCGCAGCGAGGCGGGCGCGAGGTTCGCGGTGATCCGCCGGTCCGGGAAGCGAAACCCCGAGTTGAGGATCGCGGCCCGGATGCGCTCGCGGGACTCCCGCACCGCGGCGTCGCCGAGCCCGACGATCGTGAACGACGGCAGGCCGGTGCGGACGTCGACCTCGACCCACACCTGGCGAGGGACGACGCCGTCGATGGCGAACGTCGTGAGCTGAGCGAGCATGCCCGGAACGCTACGCCGAATCGCGTCACAACGGGGACACGCTACGTGCCAATTATGTGTCTTTTTCCAGCAGGTTTGGCACACAAGTGTGACGATGCGTGACCCACCGGTGACGCGATTCTCCGTAGCGTTCGCGGTGTCATGTCGAGCCATGAAACGACCCCCGGCAGCGCCGACCAGCCCGACCGCGCTCGCGGCGCCGAGGCCGACCCGCGGGCCCGCCTCGGGGCGGCCGGCGAGCGGCTCGCCGCCGGCGCCCTGCAGCGGCTCGGCGACACGATCCTCGCCCGCAACCACCGCACCCGCTGGGGCGAGCTCGACCTGATCGCCCACGCGCCCGGGACGCTGGTGTTTGTCGAGGTGAAGACGCGCCGCGCGAGCGCGCGAGCGGGCTCGCCGTTTGACGCGGTGGGGCCGCGCAAGCAGACGCAGGTCCGTCGGATGGCCACCGGCTGGCTCACCGAGGTCCGTGAGCGGCCGTACGCGGAGGAGCTCCGCTTCGACGTGATCGGGGTGAGCGTCGACGGGGCCGGCCGGCTCGTCGCCCTCGAGCACCGGGAGGGGGTGTTCTGAACGATCGGAGAACCGCCAGATCGACTTGGTGTTACTCCGCAGAGCTACAGTGAGCGCCTGATGCCGAGCACGCACCCCCGAATCGCGGTCACGACCGACCCCGAGCTTGCGGGCGCGCTGGAACGCGTGCGGGTCGCCACCGGGACAGGAGAGGCCGATGCCACGCTCGTGCGAGGGCTCGGCGTCGCCGGTGCGCAGGCGGAGCTCGAGGCTCGCGATGAGCGCCGCGCGGCTGCTGAGGCGTGGTTCAGCCTCATGGATGACGGCGGCTTCGACCTCGACCTGGACGCGATCGACCGCCTCAACGCACCAAGCCGCACGAGCCGGTGAGCCCGCCGCTGTGGAGCGGCGAGGGGTCCGTGCTCGCCGATACCTCGGCGTGGATCGCCGCGCGTCGGACCCCCCGAGCCCGGGAGCTGCTCCTGGCGGCGGTCGAACGGGGCGACGTCGCGTGGTGCTGGCCGGTGCGCTACGAGCTGATGGTCGACGCGCGCGGCAGCGAGGCGATCGCCGTCGTCGACCGCAGCCTCGAGGGTCTCCGCGAGATCCCGGTCGATCGTGCCGTGCAGCGCGGCGTCTTGACCGCGATGCGCGACCTGGCCGCCCACGGAGCCCACGTCAGCCATCGGCTACCGCTCACCGATCTCACGGTCGCGGTCGCTGCGCGCCACGCCGGCCTCGAGGTTCTGCACCACGACCACCACTTCGAGCGCCTGGCCGACCTCCTCGGTATCCGCGCCGCCTGGATCGCAGACCCGGCCGGCTGAGCCGCAGTCCGCACGTCGACCTACCGATCGTCTACGTCACTTACTCCCCCGCTCGAGCTGAGGTGGATGGCTCGGCGTGACTGAGGGTGCACGGTCGAGCGAGCGGGCTGGTTGCCCGTGAGCGAGGCCGGGTGCGCTCAGGCGCGTCGAGACGCCACCTCAGCCGCCTCAGCCGAGTGACAGCTGGTGATAGGCGGTGGACTGAAACGAGAGGCGATGCAGCGGGGAGACGCCGAGGCGCCCGATCGCGTCCCGATGCTCCGGGGTCGAGTAGCCGACGTGCTGGGCGAACTCCCAGCCGGGATGGGTCCCGTCGGCGCGACGCATGTAGCGGTCGCGGGTCTCCTTGGCGAGCACCGAGGCAGCGGCGATCGCGGCGCTCGTGGCGTCACCGCGAACCACGGCGCGCTGGGCGTGACCGAGGTCGGCGACCGGGAAGCCGTCGCTGAGGCACAGGCAGCCCTCGACGGCGACCCCCGCGAGCGCGTCGCGCAGCGCGGCGAGGTTCGTGCGGTGCAGGCCGCGGGTGTCGATGCCCGGCGCGCAGCGGCTCACGATGCATACCCGGCTGGCGAGCGCGAGGATGACCGGGTAGAGCGCGGCGCGCCCCTCGGGGGTCTGCTGCTTGGAGTCGTTGAGGGTGCCCAGCGCCCGGGCCTGGGCCGGTCCGAGCCGGTCGAGGTCGAGCAGCACGCCGGCGGCGACGAGCGGCCCGGCGAGGCAGCCGCGTCCGGCCTCGTCAGCGCCCGCGACAAAGCGCACGCCGAGGCTGCGGTCGAAACCGAGCAGGCGGCGTCCCGGTCGCGCGCGGCGCTTAGAGGGTGCCGATCCGGTCCGGGGGCCAGTAGGTGAAGAAGGCCTCGCCGATGATCCACTTCTGCGGGACGGGACCCCAGAATCGGCTGTCGTCGGAATCCTCACGGTTGTCGCCCATCATGTAGTAGTCCCCGGCCGGAACGGTGATCGTCTTGCTGAACGTGCACTGGCCGGGGCCGCTGGTGCACGGCTGGACGTAGGCGCCACGCTCCTCGGTGCCGTTGCGGTACACGTGTCCGGCGGTGATTCGCAGCGTATCGCCGGGCAGGCCGACGACTCGCTTGACGAACGTCTGCGAGGAGTGCGAGCTCGTTCCCCGATCGCAGGGCTGATCGCGACCGAAGCCCTCAGCGGAGTCCCCGCAGATCGCCGTATTGGGATTGGCGCCGCTCGGCGGGTGGAAGACGACGACATCGCCGAGCTTCGGATGGGTGGCGAGGCGGTTGACGAGGATCCGCTGACCCACGCGCAGAGTGGGGAGCATCGAGATGCTCGGGATCCGATAGGGCTTGACGATGAACGCTTGGATGAGGAAGGCGAGCCCGACCGCGACCGCCACGGTGACGATCAGCTCGGCGAACCCGGCGAGGCCCGAGCGCTGCGTGCGCCTCCGCTTGGCGGTGCTCGCCATGGCCGACGGTGCGGACGGGACCGGGGGCGGAGGCGGGGAGTGGTCGACCGGAGCCGACTACGCGTCGGCGGCGGGCGCCGCCGCTGGGGGGGGCGCGCCAGGGCCGCCGGGGCGGCCGGGCCCGGGGGCGGCGCGGGGAGTGGTCGACCGGAGCCGACTACGCGGCGGCGGCGGCCGACTCCTCGTCCGGTGTGGGGCCGGCCGGCTCCTCGTCGGTGGTCACAGCGGCCGGCGTCGGCTCCGCGGACGTCTCGGCCGAGCCCTCGGCGAGCGCCTCATCGCTGAGCGGCGCCACCGCTGCGTCCGCCTCGACGGCCGCCTGCGCCGTCGTTCCGTTCGCGTCGACCGCCTCGGCGCTCTCCTCGGTGTAGAGAAGCTCGCGCTCGACGGCTACCTCCGGGCCGGTGGAGCGACGCTCGCGCACACGGGCGCGCTTGCCGATCCGGTCACGCAGGTAGTACAGCTTCGCGCGCCGCACGTCGCCGCGGGCAGCGACCTCGATGCGTTCGATCTTCGGCGAGTGCAGCGGGAACGTGCGCTCCACCCCGACGCCGAAGGACTGCTTGCGCACGGTGAAGGTCTCGCGGGCGCCGTGGCCCTGACGCTTGATGACGACGCCCTCGAACACCTGGGTGCGTCGCCGCGTGCCCTCGATGACCTGGAAGTGGACACGCAGACGGTCGCCCGCGTCGAATTGCGGGACGCGGCGCAGCTGAGTGCGCTCGAGGCTGTCGATGACGGTGCTCATGGCCAGAAGGATTCCCGGGAGGGTCGGACACGGACGCGCGCCGGGCGGGCGGCATGCGGACCGCACCCGGTGCGGCGGATGATGGTAGCGCCTTGCGTCACGGTGAGCCCTCCGCATCCGTCCGGCGTCCGGCACGCGCGCGGCTCTGCTCCCGGCGCCACTGGGCGATGCGGGCGTGGTGACCGGAGAGCAGCACCTCGGGGACCGGCCAGCCCCGCCACACCGCGGGTCGGGTGTAGTGCGGATACTCGGGACCGCCCTCCAGGGCCTCGCTGAAGGACTCCTCGACCGCGGAGGCGGCGTGGCCGAGCGCACCGGGCAGCTTGCGCAGCACGGCGTCGCAGACGACCATCGCCGCGAGCTCCCCGCCGGCGAGCACGTAGCGGCCGATCGACAGCCGCTCGGTGGCGAAGTGCTCGACGATCCGCTCGTCGAATCCCTCATAGCGTCCGCACAGCAGGGTGAGCTCGGACTCCGCGGCGGGGGGGGGGGCGGGGGGGGGGGGGGGCGGGGGGGCCGGGGGGGGGGGGGCCCCCGCGTCCGGAGGGGTCGAGGGCGATCACCCGGCGGCGGTCGCGCAGGTCGACCGGGTCCTCGGCGTAGCGGGCGCGCAGCGCGGCCTCGACGACATCGACGCGCAGCACCATCCCGGCGCCGCCGCCGAACGGCGTGTCGTCGACCTGGCCGGCGGACAGCGGCGTGTGCGCGCGGTAGTCGAGCAGGGCCAGCTCGTGACCCATGCCGAGCGCGTTGCGCACGTGGCGCTGGCCCGTGAACCAGTCAAACCAGTCCGGGAACAGCGTGAACACGTCGATCCGCATCGTGCCTCACGCCTCATGCCTCGCCGAGGAACGCGAGGTCGATGTCGATGACCCCGGTGCCGAGGTCGACGTTGCGCACCGCGTCGCGGATGAGCGGCACGAGCAGGTCGGGCTGGCCGGGAGTCCCGGCACGACGGACCTCGAGCACCTCGCAGGAGGGCAGCTCGAGCAGGGCACTCACCGTCCCCACCTCCCGCTCGCCGTCGCGCACCGCGCACCCCTCGAGGTCCTCGGCCCACCACTCCTCCGGCTCGAGCGCGGGCGCGGTGGCGCGCGGGATGTAGATGTCCTCACCGCGCAGCGCCTCCGCGTCCTCGCGGCTCACCGCCCCCTCGAGACGCAGGATCGGCCGTCCGACGTGGCCGGCAAGGCGGACCACCCGGTAGGTGCGATCGCCGATCTCGAGCTCGGAGCCGACCTCGAGGAGCGAGAACACCGCGGTGGCGACCGCGCCGACGTGGAAGCTCCCGTCGAGTCCGTGGGGCCGTCCGGCGGTGCCGGCGCGCAGCCGGCCGCCGGCGCGTGACCCGCTCACGTCAGTCGTCGACGATGTCGACGAACACGCGACGGCTGTCGTTGACCGACGCGGCCTTGATGATGGTCCGCAGCGCCTGGGCGGTGCGCCCGCCGCGCCCGATCACGCTGCCGTAGTCACCCTGGGCGACTGACAGCTCGAGGACGAGCGTGCCCGCGTCGTCGGAGACCTCTTTGACACGCACCTCGTCGGGATGCTCGACGAGCCCGGAAGCCAGGTACTCGAGCAGCTCCCGCATGGGGCGGCGCTAGCTGATGCCCTGCGTGCGCAGCAGCTTGCGGACGGTGTCCGACGGCTGGGCACCGCGGGCGAGCCAGTCGCGGATGCGCGCCTCGTTCAGGACGATCGTCGAGGGCTCGGTCTGCGCGTTGTACTGCCCGACGGTCTCGATCACTCGACCGTCACGCTTGGAGCGTTGATCGGCGACGACCACGCGCCAGACGGGGTTCTTGCGCCCGCCGATGCGGGTGAGTCGGAGTCGGACGGCCATGAGCGAGCGCTGAGGATAGCGGGTGACGGGTGAGAGCCGGATCGGTCAGCGGCCGCCAGCCTGGCGCATCAGCGCGCCGAGGTCGGGGGTGCCGCCCCGGGAGACCTGGCGCATCACCTTGCGCATCTGCTCGAACTGCTTGATGAGCGCCTTCACCGCCTGCACGTTGGTGCCCGATCCCCTGGCGATGCGCAGCCGCTGGGAGCCCTTGATGAGCTCCGGCTTGCGGCGCTCGGCCGGGGTCATGGAGAGGATGATCGCCTGCAGGCGGTCGAACTCCCGCTCGTCGAGCTTGACCCCGCGCAGCTCCTTGCCAAGGCCGGGGATCATCCCGAGCAGGTTCTGCAGCGGCCCCATGCGGCGGATCTGGCGCATCTGCTCAAGGAAGTCATCGAGACCGAACTCGGACTTGCGCAGCTTGCGCTCGAGCTCGGCCGCCTGCGTCTCGTCGAAGTTCTGCTCGGCGCGCTCGATCAGCGACATCACGTCGCCCATGCCGAGGATCCGCTGGGCCATCCGGTTGGGATGGAAGCGCTCGAACTGGTCGAGCTTCTCGCCCGTGGAGGCGTACATGATCGGCTTGCCGGTGATCGCCTTCACCGACAGCGCGGCGCCGCCGCGGGCATCGCCGTCGAGCTTGGAGATGATGACCCCGTCGAAGTCGACCGCCTTGCCGAACTCCTCGGCGACGTTCACCGCGTCCTGGCCGGTCATCGCGTCGACCACCAGCAGCACGTCGGTGGGGTTGATCGCCCGCTTCATCTCGGTGAGCTCGGCCATCAGCTCCGCGTCGACGTGCAGGCGCCCGCTGGTGTCGACGATCAGCACGTCCTTGCCCTCCGCGCGTGCCCGGTCGGCCGCCCACTTCGCGATCGTCACCGGGCTCGCGTCGGTGCCCTGCTGGTAGACCTCGACGCCCACCTGATGGCCGAGCTTCATGAGCTGGTCGACGGCGGCAGGGCGGTACACGTCGCAGGCGGCGACCGCGACCGAGGAGCCGTTCTGCTTGAGCAGGCGGGCGAGCTTCCCGGTGGCGGTCGTCTTGCCCGATCCCTGCAGGCCGGCCATGAGCACGATCGTCGGCGGGCGTGAGGAGAACGCGAGCTCACGCGCAGCGCCGCCCATCAGCTCGGTGAGCTCGTCGGAGACAATCTTGATCACCTGCTGGCCGGGGTTCAGCTGCCCGACGATGTCGGCGCCGAGCGCCTTCTCCTTCACCGACGAGGTGAACGAGCGCACCACCTTGAAGTTGACGTCGGCCTCGAGCAGCGCGAGGCGGATCTCGCGCATCGCGGCATTGATGTCCTCCTCGGTGAGGGTGCCGCGGCCGCGGACGTCGGCGAGCGTCGCCTGCAGCTTGTCGGCGAGCGAGTCGAACACGTCTTGAAGTCTATGCGCCAGCCGGCTGAGGGGACAGGGTGGGGACGGAGCTCAGCGGTGACCTCGAGGCGGTGGCTGGCCGGCGA
>CAXTTD010000111.1:0-8776 GCA_964246945.1 uncultured Solirubrobacteraceae bacterium
GCGCACAGGCCCGCCCAGCAGGCGGCACCGAAGCCCCGTCGCGGCTCTACCACCACGCGCGCGCCGAGCCGGCGGGCGATCTGCGCCGAGCCGTCGCGGGAGCCGTTGTCGACCACAAGCGGGACGTAGCCGCCGGGCATCGCGCCGAGCACCGTGGGGAGCGCGTACGCCTCGTCGAGCACGGGCAGGATCACGTCGATCATCGCGCTCATGCTGACGTAATGGTTTGGTCATGTGTTGGACCGAAAATCGTCAGATGGCCCGGCACCGTCGACTAGCTTAAGATCCTGTGAAGATCCTCGTCACCGGCGGCGCCGGGTTCATCGGCTCACACGTCGTTGACGCGCTGCTGCACGAGGGCCACGAGGTGCGCATCCTCGACGCGCTGCTGCCGGCCGCCCACGCCGCGGCGCCCGACTACCTCGACCCCGCGGCGGAGCTCGTGGTCGGCGACGTCGCCGCCCCCGACACGGTGGCGCAAGCGCTTGAGGGCATCGAGGCGGTGAGCCACCAGGCGGCGATGGTGGGGCTCGGCGTCGAGCTCGGGGACATGCCGCAGTACGCGCGCCACAACGATCTCGGCACCGCGGTGCTGCTCAGCGAGGTCGCCCGCCGGGGCCTGGCGGGGCGGTTCGTGTACGCCTCGAGCATGGTCGTGTACGGCGAGGGTCGCTACCGCTGCCACGAGCACGGCGCGGTGACCCCGGACCCGCGGGAGGGCGCCGAGCTGCGCGCCGGGCGCTTCGAGACCCACTGTCCGGTATGCGGCGGGCCGCTCACACCGGAGGCGATCGACGAGTCCGGACGCCTCGAGCCCCGCAACGTGTACGCGGCGACCAAGCTGCACGGCGAGCATCTCGCCGCCGCCGCGGCCCGCGAGAGTGATCTGCGGGTGATCGCGCTGCGTTATCACAATGTGTACGGACCCCGGATGCCGCGCGACACCCCCTACGCCGGCGTCGCCTCGATCTTCGCCAGCTCGCTGGCCGCCGGTGACGCGCCGCGGGTCTACGAGGACGGCGGGCAGCTGCGGGACTTCGTGCACGTGCGAGACGTCGCCCGGGCGAACCTGCTGGCGCTGGCCGCGACGCCGGCGGGGGTCGGGACGGCCCGGACGGTCGGGACGGCCGGAGCGGCGGGCGCCCCGGGGTTCGCCGCCTACAACGTCGCCAGCGGGCAGCCGCGCTCGATCCTCGAGATGGCCGATGCGTTGAGTGACGCTCACGGGGTGCACGCGCCGCGCCCGCAGGTGACCGGCGGGTTTCGCCTCGGCGACGTCCGGCACGTGTTCGCCTCCGCGGCACGCGCCCGCGACGAGCTCGGGTTCGCCGCCCGCGAGGAGTTCGCGGCCGGGATGGCGGAGTTCGCCCACGCCCCGCTGCGGGCGGCCGCGTGAGCGGCGCGGCGCTGCTGGTGATCGCGAAGGACCCACGGCCGGGGCGCTCGAAGACCCGGCTGTGCCCGCCGTGCCGCCCCGAGCAGGCGGCGGCGCTCGCCGAGGCGGCGCTGCGCGACACCCTACAAGCGGTGATGGCGGTCGACGGGACGCGGCGGGTGCTCGTCCTCGACGGCGCCGGCGAGCGTTGGGCGGCGGAGGGTCTCGAGCTCATCGCCCAGCGCGGCGCGGGTCTCGACGAGCGCCTCGAGCACGCGTTCGCCGACGTCGCGGGGCCGGCGCTGCTCGTCGGGATGGACACCCCCCAGCTCACCCCCGAGCTCCTGCGCGAGGGTCTCGACGCGCTCGACTCCCACGACGCGGTGCTCGGGCCCGCCAGCGACGGCGGCTACTGGAGCGTCGGCCTGCGCGCGGCTCGCGCGGGGAGCTTCGCCGGCGTGCCGATGAGCGCCGACGACACGCTCGCCCGCCAGCGGGAGCGCTTCGCCTCCCTTGGGCTCTCGGTGTTCGAACAGGACACGCTGCTCGACGTCGACACGATCGCCGACGCCCGGGCGGTTGCCGCGCTCGCCCCCGGCTCGCGGTTCGCCGGGACCCTGCGAGAGCTCGAGCTGCCGTGACCTCGCCGCTGGCGGTGTACGCGTCGATGCTCGAGGACCCCGCGGGGGCGCTCGCCCGGCTACCGGACGGCTCGGCCTACCGGCCGCTCGTCGAGCGCTGGACCGGCGCCGCCACCGCAACCGACGAGCGGGTGCTGCACGCGCTGCGCGGCCCGGTGCTCGACATCGGCTGCGGACCCGGACGCCACCTGCACGCGCTCGCCCGCCGCGGGGTGTTCGGGCTCGGGGTCGACCTCTCCGCCGTCGCCGTGGGTCTCGCCCGAGGCGGCGGCGCCCACGCGATCGTCGGCTCGATCTTCGACGAGCTGCCGGCCACCGGCGGCTGGGGCAGCGCCCTGCTGCTCGACGGCAACATCGGCATCGGCGGGTGCCCCCAGCGGCTGCTGCGCCGGGTGCGCACGCTGCTCGCCGACGGAGGGCGCGTGGTGATCGAGTGCGCGGGGCCCGGGTCGCCCACCGAGCAGTTCCGGCTGCGCCTGGAGACCGCGGAGGCGGTGAGCGACTGGTTCGACTGGGCCGAGCTCTCGACGGCCGACGCCGACCGCTTCGTGCACGCCGCCGGCCTGTCGGTGGTCGAGCGCTTCGACGAGGCGGGCCGCTGGTTCCTGGTGGCCCGCCGCGACGCGGACTGAGTCAGCGCGCGGCGCGCAGGGCCCGGCGCTCACGGAGCGTCGCGGCGGCGAGCGCCCCGAGCACGGGGACCGCGATCGCCTCGGCGATGATCGCGACGAGGATGGCGGTGCGCAGCGTCGGCTCGTGGTAGCCGGCGAAGCTCGAGGTGAGCGCGATCACGAGGGACACCAGCGAGCCGACCGCGAGGCCGATCCCGCCGAGCGCGGCGAGCGCCCGCACGTCGCGGTCGGGACCGAGCAGCGCGACGGCGATCGACGCCCCGCCGGCGGCGTTGAGCAGGAACAGCACCCCCACCCACGGCACGTGGCTCATGAACTGCACGTACTGCTGAAAGTGCACCCCGGCGATCACGAGCACGAGTGCGGCGGCGAGCACGCGCAGGGCCACGGCGGCGGAGGTCGAACCCGAGCGCGACATCAGCGGACCACCGTGACGGTGCCGGTCATGAACGCGTGGAACACGCAGTGGTAGGGATACACGCCGGGCTTGGTGAGCCGGATCGTGCGACTGGAATGCGGGTTGATCGTCCCGGTGTCGAAGGCGCCGCCGTTGGCGGTGGCGCTGTGCGCGGTCGGGTCGTGATTCGTCCACTTGATCCGGGTGCCGACCTTGACGGTCAGCGTGTCGGGGGTGAAGGCGTAGTCGGAGACGACCCCCGCGACGGGGCCGCGGCGGACCTCCGCCGCCGCCGCGGCGGTCGCCGGGGGGGCGGCCGGCGCGCCGCTCTTCACGAGCAGCGCGACGACCGCGACGAGAACCGCGGCGAGAGCCGGGAGCGCGACGGTGCGGATGCGGGGCATGGTCATGACTCTCGGCTCTCGCGCGGTCTCAGTCGCGAGCTACTTGATGAAGGGCCCCGCCGCGGCGAGGACCTGGGACTTCGTGAGCGGCTTGTCGAACGCGCCGTCGGGAGTGATCTTCCCGCCGGTGAGGATCGCGATCGAGGCGGCGTGACGGGCCTCGACCTGCACGATCGAGCCGGCGGCGGCGAGCAGCGCCTTGCTCTTGAGCGACGGGCCCGCGCCGTTGTAGGCGCCGACGCCGACGTTCTCCAGCGCGTAGGCGAGCTTGAGGAACTGGCTCTGGTTCTTCGCCGGGAAGGTGAAGGTCGGCTTCTTCACCGGCGTGCCCTTGAGCGACTTGACGGCCGCGATGAGGGCCGCCACGTGGGCCGCCTCCTCGTCACCGAACGAGCCGGCGAGCGACTTCGCCTGGCCGGTGAGACCGACCGCCTTGCCCTTGACCTTGTAGAAGTCGGTCTCCAGGTATTCGAGCGTGAGCGCGAAGTTGAGGATGTCGACGTCGCCGGAGTCGGTGGCGGCGAGCGCGTGCGAGACGAACGGGGTGATCGCCGTGGCGCCGTACACGGCACCGGTGGCGAGCGCGCCCTTGAGCAGGAAGCTCGCCCGCGTCATGCCGTGGACCTCGATCGCGTCGAGCGCCGGGGCCTGAGTGTCAGGTGTGTGCATGTCTAAGTGTCCTTTTGGAGTCCGGGAACTCGAGCTAGGAGGCGATGAACGGGGTGACGGCCTTGAGGACCGCAGCCATCGTGGCCGGCTTGGCGAACGCCCCGTCTGGAGTCGGGTCCTTCTTGGTGAGCAGGTTGAGCGTCGCCGCGTGGCGGGCCTCGATCGTGTGGATCGACAGCGCGGCGGCGAGGACCTCGGCGCTCTTGATCTTCGGGGCCTGGCCGAGGTAGGCGGCGGCGCCGAGGTTCTCGACGGTGGCCGCGAGCGTCGCGACCTGGGTCGCCGACTTCACCGGAAACTTGCCGGTCGGCTTCTTGGCCGGCGTGCCGAGGCTCATCGCGACCTTGTGCAGCGCGGCGACGTGATCGTCCTCCTCGGCGCCGAAGCTCTTCAGCGTGGACAGCGTGGCGCCCTTGAACAGCCCGGAGGCGGCAACCTTCTTGTAGAACTCGGACTCGAGGTACTCGAGGGTGAGCGCGTAGTTGACGATCTTCAGGTCGCTGCTGGTGGCGGCGGCGGTCGAGCTGGAGCTCGTGGTGGTCGCGCTCGAGGCGGCGGCCGCGGAGCTCGTCGTGGAGCTCGAGGACTTCGATGATCCGCAGGCGGCGATAAACGCGGCGAGCGAGGCGGCGATGGCGCCCCCGCCGACACCCTTGCCGGCCTTCTTGAGGAACTGCTTGCGCTCGCCGTCGTCCTGCGCGAGACGCACGACAATACCGGGAATCGGCGGGTCTTCCTGATGAGTGCGCGTGTCCGTGTCCATGTCCGACATGTAGCCTCCTGGGGCGGGATGGGATGCAGCACTCCTACGTGAACGCTCAGAAGTTCGGATCAATGGAAACATTAAGCGCGCCTAACTGATCCGGGCGACCCCGCAGCGCGAACGCGCGCGCCCGCGTCGCGTGGCCTGGCAGTCGCGACTCGTCGTCGCATCCGACAAATGTTGAGGCGGCGTGGTCGGAATCCTGCGGGCGCCGGCGGGGCACCGCTCCTCGGTCTACGGGCCACGGCGGTCCCGGTTTTCACACGCGTCGTTGAGGTATCTCATACTCCATGTGCGCAGCCACACTTGTCACCGGAGCCAGCGGGTACGTGGGCGGTCGCCTCGTGGAGCGGCTGCGCGCCGACGGAGGATCGGTCGGGGTCGCGGTGCGGGACACCTCGCGGGCGCCGGACGGCGTCACCGTGCATCACGCCGACATGCTCGAGCCGGACTCGCTGACGGCGATCGGCGACGGCTATGGCTCGGCGTTCTACCTCGTGCACTCGATGGGCCGCGGCGGCAACCGCGAGTACGCCGAGCGCGACGTGACCGCGGCGCGGAACTTCGCGCGGTGGGCGACCCGGGCGGGGGTGCAGCATGTCGTCTACCTCGGCGGGCTCGGTCACTCCCCCGGCTCCACTCACCTGCGATCGCGGGCGCGGGTCGGCGAGATCCTCCGGGACGAGGGACCCCCGCTCACCTGGATCCGGGCGGGGATGATCGTCGGCGCGGGCTCCGACAGCTACCGGACGCTGCGCACCCTGGTGGAGCGACTGCCGGTCATGCTCGCGCCGTCGTGGCTCTCCACTCACACCCAGGCGATCGCGATCGCCGACGTGCTCTCCTACCTGGCGGAGTCGCTGCAGCTCTCCGCGCCCCGGGGGCGAGAGATCGAGATCGGCGCTCCGGACGTGCTCACCTACGGCGCGATGCTCGACCGGATGGCCGACGCTCTGGGGCGCCGCCGGGCGCTGCGGATCCCCGTGCCGCTGCTCACGCCGTGGCTGTCCTCGCACTGGATCGGGCTGGTCACGCCGGTGGACGCGAAGGTCGCCCGGCCGCTGGTCGAGGGCCTCTCGACCGACACCACGATCCGGGATCCGAGCGGGATGGCGCTCTACGACATTGCACCGATCGGGTTCGACGCGGCGCTGCGCGAGGCACTCGCCGAGGAGGACGCGGGCGGCTGAGCCGGCTGCGCGTGCGCTCGGCGCGCAGTGGCCCGGCGGGCCTACCAGTCAGCAGCCTCGGGCCTACCAGTCCGCGGCGGGCACGAGCGGCGCCGGGTACCCACGCGAGGCGTACCCGCGGTCGAGCTCCGCGATCGACCGGATGATCGACTGCGCCGGTCGCCGCGCGGGCCAGGTGAGGGTCAGTGAGCCTCGGTCGCCCCGCAGGCGAACCGCGCCGGTCACCCGTCCGCCGCCGGCGCGGCGCGCGCTGCGCACCCAGTAGGGCAGTACCCAGTACAGCGGCTCGGTCCGGCCGGCGAAGCGCGAGCACGACCAGCGCAGGGTCGCGCCCGAGGCATCGGCGGTGAGCGTCTCCGTCACGGGTCCGTCGCTCGTCGCCGCGCCCGTGACGGCGATGCGATCACCCGCCGCCAACCATGCCGGGGAGACGCCGGCGAGCAGGTTGATGCGCGTGCCGGTGTCGTCGACGAGCAGATTGTGCAGCAGCGAGACGTACTGGCTGGCGAAGGTGCCGTGGGGAGCCAGGTTGTCCGTGCTCGCGCGCACGCGGTAGCCGCGCGGACCGTCCTCCCAACCCTCACCGGAGGCCGTGGTGTGGATCGTCTCGGCGTACAGCCCGTCGAGCGCCTCCGCGACGCTCGAGCCACCCCGGGACAGTTCGGTCTGGAAGATCGGGAACCCGAGGTAATCGTGCAGGAATCCGGCCCGCGCGAAGTCGGCAAGTCCCTGCGTGCTGTGGGCCTGCTCCCAGGCGATGATGTCGGTCACCTCGTTGCTGTCGGGCGCGACGATCGGCATCGGATAGACGAGGTCATAGTTGCCCCAGTCGTCGCCGCCGGGCGTGTCGAGGGCGGGTGTGATGTGGCCGTAGGTCGCCTGATCGCGGGCCAGGGCGGCGTCGAGATGCGCCTCGAAGCGCCGGTCGACGACCTGCCAGGCACTGACCAGGTCCGGGCGACCGGCCACGCGCGCCGTCGAGATCGCCGACCGCAGCCCGACCGCAGCCCAGATCTCGTCACCGGTGATACGGGCGTCGGTGAGCTGCTCGTCGTCGTTGATCGTCGAAGGTGGCAGCAGGCCGTCGGCGTCGGTCGCCGACTCGTCGGCGATCCAGTCGACCGCTGCGGTCACCGGCCCGATCACCGAGGCCGCGTAGCTCGGGCTGCCGGCGAGCAGCGCATGCTGGCCCATCTCCCAGAGCGCCTGTCCGACCCCGTCGTATTCCCCGGACTGCGAGATGTAGAGGCCGTCCGGCTGCTGCCAGGCCGGCAGCGATCCGAGGTTCTGCCCGGCGGTGGCGTGCAGCCCGGCCTCGTCGAGGGCGACCGTCATGATCGAGCTGTCGCGCAGCCAGAAGCCCTGGTACTGGAACTTGTTCACCGCCTGGTACCAGCCGGCCGGCCCCTGGTCACGGGCGGCGAGGATCGCCACCAGGCTCTCCCGGTAGAGATCGGTGATCTCGGGCTCGGGCAGGCTGATCGACATCGCCCCGGCCAGCCGCTGGCGCCAGGCGGCCGCGAAGTCTGACTGCGCGAGCGCGACCGGGCCCGCGTCGAGCGACGCATCGACGGCCGGGCTTGCCACCGGCGGATCGAGGGGGACCTGCCAGGTCCAGCTCGCCTGACCACGCGGGGCGAGCGTCGTCGCATAGGCGAGCCTGGCATGAGGACTCGTCGCCGTGTCGCCGGCGGTCGGCAGCACCTGCGCGGGGGCAGCCGGGCCGCGGGCGAGCAGCAACCCGCCGCGGACCACGTCCCGACCGCTCACCGAGTACTGCCACGCGGGATCGAATGTGACCCCCGGGTCGGTGATCGACGAGCCGTCGCCTCCGGCGGTGCCGAGGTCGCGCGGGAAACGGTAGGCGCTCGCCGGATATCCCGGGTAGTAGGTGGGCAACTCGGGTCCGCGCGTGTACTCCACCTGCATCGCCACGCGCGCCGGACTCCGATGGGCGGTGAGGTTGCGCGCGGTGAACGTGAGGTAGACGACCGGCGAGCCCGCGACGTCGGTGGTGAACATCCGCTCGGCGTAGCTGACCTCGCCCTGACGGCGGTCGGCCACGTACAGCGGCGCCCCGGGATCGGGAGCGACCCGGGTCGGCTGATACCAGCTGCGCAGCGACGGCCCGGTGAACGGCTGGTACTCGGCCCAGCCGGTGTAGAGATCGCCCTCGGGCGTGATCTCCCCGGCGTCGAGGTCACCGGGGACGGCGAGCTGCTCCATCGGCGCCGAGAGAAAGCCGGTGAGCGGGACGGCGGCGCGGGCCGGGCTGCTGGTGGCGGCGAGGGCGCCGAGGACCAGGGCGAGGACGGCGACGGTCGGCGACCGGCGAGCGGGACGCGCAGACGCAGGGGGCGCGAGAGCGGCACGCATCGTGAGCGCCTGTCTACCAGCTTCTCGGAGCTGCAGGCGCGGACGCTGTGCGCGCCCTCACACAATAAGGGAGTCGACCGCCCCTAATCTGCCCGCTTCGCGCTCCAGCGGCCATTGATCGCGGCGCCGGTCCCGGCGTCGTGCGGCCACGAACGACCGCGGCTTGTGCAGCCGCTCCGTGCTCCGAACCGGTGCGCGTGTCCTTCGGGGCCGCAGCGCTGCTCCGGGGTGCGGTCACTCACGTGAAGGAGGCACTTTCCACATGACACGATCTCTGCGAACCGCGGGCGCTACCGCCGTCGCGCTCACCGCCGCCGCGGCGGCTCCGG
>CAXTTD010000112.1:0-267 GCA_964246945.1 uncultured Solirubrobacteraceae bacterium
GGGTCTGGCGGCTGGTGCGATGGCAACGACGACTGTCACTCTGAGATGCGCGGGTCGGGACCGCAGGACAGTGTCCGGTCGTGAGCTGCCTCGAACTAGAAACGCGTGTTGGTTGACGCATAGACCCATCGAGGATCCTCCGGCGCATTCGCACCGGCCGCCACACCCCAGCTTCATGTTGAGCGCGAGAAGCAGAAGAGTTCTGGCGGGTTAGGCTGCGGCGGCCTCCTGGCAGGCTGGTTCGAGCTCGGGTCGGGGTGGCTGGTG
>CAXTTD010000112.1:277-4419 GCA_964246945.1 uncultured Solirubrobacteraceae bacterium
CGCTTGCCCACCGGCCCCAACACCCCAGCTTCGTGTTGAGCGCGAGAAGCAAAAAAAGGTTGCGCGGGTTAGGCGGTGGCGGCCTCCTGGCTGGCTGGTTGGAGCTCGGGCCGGGCGGGCTGGTCGGTCAGTTCGGCCCAGAGAAACGCGGCGAGTTCGCGGGCGACCGCGACGGTCACCACCGTGGAGCGTTTCCCCGGTCGGGTGAGGTGGTGGTGGCGATGATGCAGCCGGATCTGCGCCTGCCAGGCGCGGGGGGATGGTTCGGGTCCGGTGGCGGGTCGTCTCGGGGCGTGGCGGTAGTGCCAGGCCGCTTCGATCAACAGCCGGCGTGCGTGTCGGTTGCCGGTCTTGGTGATATGCCCGCGGTGCTGTGATTCGCCGGAGGAGTACTCAGCCGGGGTGATCCCCAGCCAGGACGCCAGCTCGCGTGGGTGGCTGAAGCGGTTGAAGTCGCCGATCTCAGCGATCAACCCGAGCGCGGTCAACGTCGCGATCCCGCGGAAGCCTGTCAGGGCGTTGACGTGGCCGGCCCACCGGTCATCGCGCGCGATCTCCTCTAAACGAGTGTCGAGGACCGCCAGCTGGGAGTTGATCGCGTCGAGATGGACGAGCATCTGCTCCAGGGCGAGCTGCGCGAGCGGATCGTCCAGTCGCTGAGCACGGACCCACACGATATGCGTCTTAGTCCACGCCTGCTTTCCATCCCGGTAGATGTGGTGGTGGCGCAGCAGCTGCTTGGCGACCCGATGGCGCGCCGCGGTCCGCGCGCAGCGAATGTCATCGCGGCAGCGCAACAGGTCCCTGAGCCCTCAGTCTCCGGGGTGGGCGGCTGACAGAACCTCAGCAGCCCGCCGCGGAACAAGGCGACGAGCTTCTTCGCGTCTCGCCGGTCGGTCTTGACGCGATCCCCCGCTCAGACCGGGATCAACGACGGGGCGATCACATCACACGCCACCCCCATCGATGCGAGAAGCCGCCACAGCGCGAACCCGCCCGGCCCGGCCTCATACGCGACCGCCAGACCCTCAGGCCCGCCGAGCTTGGTGACGTAACGGCGGATCGCCTTCCGGTCGTCTCGATCCGACAGATCTCCGGGGTACCGCCCGCAGGCGGCAAGACCGCCGCGACGATCGACATCTTGTGCACATCCAAAGCGACCCACAGGCGCACATCCGCCGGGGCATGAGAGATAACGTCAGGCATGGGCTGGTCCTCCAACACGGTCGTATGCGGCACTGGCCAAAGTGGCCTCGAACACCGCGGAAGCTAACCCGCGCACCTGCGACGCGAGGGCCAGCCCCCTGCGTCCATACTGACTAGGGCTGGCGGGTGAACCCCGAGGGGATCATCGGGCGATCCTCGGCCCGCGCGAGGTTCGCGCGAGTCGCCGGCAGCACGTCGGTGACCGTCTCGAGGTGGAACTTCCCACGCATGAGCTCGGTCTCGCGGAGTGGCTGGTAGGTCCGGCTGTCGACGTACAGTGTGATGTGGTCCTGGCCGGCCCTCGCCTTTAGCACAATGACCGAGGTGCCATCGACCCGGGCCGTTCCTGCGCGGGTAACTGTGTGGCTGCGCAGGGCCTTGGCGACTGCGGACGGCGGGCTCATCGCGCCGGGTGGCAGCGGGTGCTTGAGCGGCGCGGGATGCGGATTGAAGGGCTCAGCCGAGACGGTCTCGTCTGCGCCCCACGTGTGGCCGGTGTAGTCGATCGAGAACGTCCGGAAGTGCATGTGGTCGCGGACTGGGACGTCGGCGTCGACGTTGACGAACAGCTCGCGTCCGCGCCGATCATAGGCCCGATCGTTCTGGTAGAAGACGTCGGTCTTGGGGTCGTAGTAGGTGACATTGCGATAGGTCGGAAAGCCCGAGTTGTCGACGACGGAGAGCACGACCCCCCTAGCGACCTCGTCGGCGAATCGGCTGCGCGCCCGGCGCAGGACGTAGGCCGCATTCTGGACCGTCCCCGGCCCAGCGGCGCCCGAGCCCGCGCGAGACCCAGTGACCCGCAGCGAGCCGCCGCCCCCGTCGCCAGCGCCGGTCGGGGTCAAGATCAGCGCCGCCACAATGCCGGCCGCGGCAACCGCCGGCACGCCGACCGCGGTGACAAGCCGTCCGCGGTGATGGCGCGGGCGTCGGCGGGGACGCGGGTGCGCGATCCGGTTTCGCTGGGGCAGTCCCCCGAGGAGCGCACGCAGCGCGGCCTCAGTATTCATCCCGGCGTCGGCCTCGACGCGCGGGTCGCTCAGGGGGTCGACCCGGGCGACGAGTTCGAGGGTCTCAGGATCGATGTCACGCAGCGTGGTCATGGGACAGCTCCTCTCGAGCTGAAGGGGAAAGATCGGATCGCCGGCCGGGCCGCTCCGGTCGCGGCTCGACATCGAGCGCCGAACGCAGGCGGCGCCCGGCGCGGTGCAAGCGCACCCGGAAGCGGTTGGGCGGAATGCCGAGGGCGGCGGCGGCCTGCGCCGGGGTCAGGCCGTCCCAGGCCACCAGGATGAGCGCCTCGCGGTCGGTCTCGCTCAGCTGGGAGAGCGCGGCGAGGACGCGCGCGTTTCCAGAGCCCGTGGACTCGACCGGCTCTTGGGTCTCGACGAAGCCGTCCTGCGCCCGATTCCACAGCGCCACCCGGCGAGCCCGGCCGCGTCGTTCCGTGCCGACAACGTTGCGGGCCACGCCGAGCAGCCACGGCAGCGCGTCGTCGGGCACGGCAGCCAGTCGGCGCCAGCCGACGAGAAAGGTCTCTGCGACGACGTCGTCGACCGCTTCAAGCGGCACGCGACGACGCGCGAACGCTTGCACCGCGCGATGATGCTCGCGGAACAGCGCCTCGAAACGCCTCCGCTCTGATTCTTGAAGGGCCATGTCCCGTTCTTGCCGGCAGCCTCGCAATCATTACCGCAGCCGCGCGGCAGGGGCTCAGGCCCGACACAAACCGGCGATGCAGTCCCCGAGCGGAGAGCAAGGACGCACGCCCTCAATCAGACATCAGCAACGCCTACAGCACCCACAAGCTTTGGTCAGCGCAGCACAAGGCCAAGGCGCAGGGACCCGGAAGTGAGCGAGTGCCGCTCGCACGAACCCACCGGGGTCTGGCCAGACAGCTGCTCTAGGGCGGGCCGGCGGTGAGAGGAGCAGCGGCGACGTTGAGACCCGGTGCGATGGGGAAGTCGCGCCAGTCGTGGGGTGCTCGGGCTGGTCTTGGTCAGGCACGCTCAGCTCCTCGCCGCGAGTTCATCGTTGACGCGGAAAGCTACCCGACCGCTGGACCAACGGCCCCGAGACCTCCGCGTCCGAATCACCGGCGCTTTGAGCGGACTGCTCCTCCGCGTCGCGCCGGGCCGGGCCGGGCCGGCCAGCAGCCGTTGCGTTCAGCGCCCCCGGGACGATGCAGCGGAACCGTCAAAGGTGGTGATCGAGTTCACGCCGTGCCTGCTCAGGCGCCGAAGCTGGCATGGAAGCCGGGGAGGGCAAGCGGGGAGCCGTGGACGTCGCGTGACGCTCGTCGACGACCGCGAGCAGCGCAGCGATGACCCTTGGGTCGAACTGGGTGCCGGTGTTGCGCCGCAACTCCTCCACCGCCGCCTCGCGCGACATCGCGCGGCGGTACGGACGATCGGTGCGCATTGCGCTCCATGAGTCGCAGGCGGTGATAATTCGCGCCTCCAGCGGCGCGGCGTCAGCGAGGAGCCCATCCGGGTAGCCGCACCCGTCCCACCGCTCGTGGTGGGAGCGCACGATTTCCCCGACCGTCATCATGAACCCGCCGACGCGCGCGAGCATCCGCTGTCCCTCCGCCGCGTGGGTCTTGACGAGCTCCCACTCGTCGGCGTTGAGTTTGCCGGGCTTGTTGATGATGTGCTTGGGGATTGCGATCTTGCCCACGTCGTGCAGCAGTGCAGCGAACTCCAAGTCGCGCCGGCGATCAGGATCGAGGCCGAGGGCCGCGCCGACAGCAAGCGCGAGTTCGACGACCCCCTGTGAATGTATGCCGGTGTAGGAGTCGTCGGCCTCGACGACGTCGCCGAGCAGCAGCGCGGTTCCCCGATAGGTCTCGTTGAGCTCTAACAGCTTGTCGAGCCGTCCGCGCCGGTGGGGGGCGGCCCGGGCCCACCGCCCCCGCCCCCGGCGGGCGGGCCGGC
>CAXTTD010000112.1:4429-5500 GCA_964246945.1 uncultured Solirubrobacteraceae bacterium
GGGCGCCGAGCAGCAGCGCGGCTCCCCGATAGGGCTCGTTGAGCGCTAACCGCTGGGCGAGCCGGCCGCGACGGTCGCGCGCGAACGTCACCAGCAGACCGAGCAGCGGCAGGACTGCGAGCACTTCGTAGACGGGGTGACGCATCTGCTTGGCAATGACGAGCGCGGTTCCTGAGAGCGCCGCGTCGATCAGCCATATCGAACTCAGCTCGGTGAGCTGAGCGCGGATCCGCTGGCCGCGACCGGCAGAGAGATACAGCCCGGCGGCCACGGCGTCTGCGACGAGCTGCGCGCCAAACGCCGCGACGAGCAGTAGCGCGCCGTCGCGTTGTGGCGAACCGAGCAGCGCGAATACCCACGCCGGCCCCATCGCGAAGAGTGCGTTGCCCGGCGCGAACAGCAGCTTGCTCCACGGGATGCGGTCCCTTAGAACCTGGAACGATCGTCCTAGCGCGAAGGCCGTAAGCACGGCGAGCGGCAGTAGCGCAGGCGGCACCGCGAACGCCAGCGGCACGAACGCTAGCTGTGTGGCTGCCGTGTAGCCGAGCGGGGTCTGGAACTGGACAAGCATCGCCAGCGCGGTGATGGAGACCCACAGCATCGCCTCGCCCCAGCTGACTAAGTGCGGCGGTGAGACCACCCACAGCGCGACGGATGACACGGCGAACAGCGCCGTGACTGCGGCCTCTCGTCGAAGGTCGCGACGCGCGTCCGTTCCGACCTCGCGCCGGCGCGTCTCGACCAGGCTGAGCTGCTCGTCGATTGTCATGTCTGACGACATGGGTAGATCTTCATCGGCAACCCGGGGTCGCCGGTTGAGAACCCGCCTGATCTAAGCCGCCACTCGTCCGTTCGTCGAACTTGAACGCGTCGGGTAGTGCGACGGGCGGCTCGCGCCGAATCCCATCGTGGCCACAACGGTCCAAATCGCTCGGCTCATCTCAACGAGGAGTAGACATGCCTTTCAGTCACGGCGGTAAGTGACGTCAACTCGTCCGACGCGGCCCCCCCCCCCCCCCGGGGGGGGGGGCGCGCCACCGCGCGCAACCCACCCCCAACCCCCCACCCGGA
>CAXTTD010000112.1:5510-8765 GCA_964246945.1 uncultured Solirubrobacteraceae bacterium
CCGCCCGCCCCGCCCGCTCCCCCCCCCCCCCCCCCCCCCCCCCCCCCCCCGCCCCGCGGCCCCCCCCCCCCCGCGACGCACTGCTCTCTCCTCCCTCTCGACACCCTCGGTGATGCTGTCGGTCCTTCGTCAACCCCACGGCCGCCGCCTGTTCGCGGCCCTCCTGCAGTCACGACTGGGCACCGGCGCCGCGTACGTCGCGCTGCTGCTCGTTGCCTACGATCGCCTCCACTCACCGTGGGCGGTATCGCTCGTGTTGCTCGCCGACTTCCTGCCCGGGATCGCTCTGTCGCCGCTGTGCGGAGCGCTTGCTGACCGATACCCGCGTCGCACGCTCGCGATCGGTGCGGACCTGCTGAGCGCGGGCGCGTTCATCGCTCTGGCGACGACTAGTTCCTACCTCGCGACCATCACACTGGCATTGACGGCCGGCGTCGGGACTGCGCTCGCCGCTCCGACGCTCAATGCCGCGCTCAGCGACATGTTCGCTTCCGAGCAGCGGTCCGCCGCGAGCGCGCTGCGCAACACGATGGCGAGCCTGGGGATCACGCTCGGCCCGGCGATCGCGGCGGGGATGATGGTATGCGTCTCGCCCCCGCTCGTGCTCGCGATCAACGGCGCAACTTTCGTGGTCTCCGCCGCCCTCGTCTCGACCGTTGACCTCGGGCCTGCCGCCCCGGACGACACGAAGCGCAGCTCGCTGATCGCCGACGCCCGCGAGGGCGTGCGTGTCACGGCACGCACCCCGGGTCTCGCCGCGGTACTCGCCATCGACACCGCCGCGGTCCTTGCCGGCGGGGTGATCAACGTCGCCGAGCCGATCTTCGCCACTGCCACCCTGCACGCTGGAGCCACGGGGTACTCGGTGCTGGTGAGTGCCTACGGCGCCGGGATGGTCGGCGGGTCGTTGTGGGCCGCCCGACTGGGCGCACGGGTCGCGACGCTTCGGCGCTGGTGGCTGGGGGGCCTTCTTCTGGTCGCGGTGGGGCTGACCGCGAGCGCCCTGGCCCCCGAGCTGTGGGTCGCCCTGGCAACGTTCGCGCTCACGGGTGCCGGCAATGCACTTGTCTTCGTCCAGGGGCGCATCGTTCAGGAGATCACGCCATCCGCGACACTCGGTCGCGTATTCGGACTGCGCGACTTCGGTGCCAACGTCGCCTTCGTTGCCGCGTCGATCGCCGCCGGGGCGCTCGTGGCCAGCGTGGGTTCGCGTCTGACGTTCGCGGTCGCGGGCGCGGCGATGTTTGTCATCACGGCGATTGCGCGTCGGCGCTTCGCCAGAGGAACAGACGGCGTGCTCGGCCCAGACTCCATCGGACCTGCAGACGGGGACGTTGTTGCGGTCACCATAGGCGTGTGAGCGCAGAGCGGACTCGACGTCGTCGTGCTGACTGACGACAGGCGTCGCTAACGATGCCATCGGACGAGACCGCTGCGTCACGAATTCTGAGGCCTTTTTGGGGAGGCTGGCGCTCTGCCGCCGGGGCGGCCGGGAGCAGCAGACGGGGTTCTCAGACCTTGGTTGACGAATACAGAAGCACTGGTCGCGCTGCACTTTCGCGACTGACGCCCTCTGCGAGCTCGAGAGCGCGTTCGCGCCGCTCGCTGCGGCGGGCGTAACGATGCTCACCGAGGTGCCCGAGCCCACACCAGCCGTAGCGGTTTCCTCAACAAAGCGTGCGGGTAGGTGGGGTCTACCTGTCGTAGACCCGTCGCTCCGAACCGATCTGAGATCGTCATGTCCATTAGCTCACACCAGTCTCTGGACCAAGACCGTGCGTCGAACGGCTCGCATCCGGGCGATGATCGTTCCGCAGCGAGAACCGATGGCTCCGAGCTGCCGAGGGACCGCGGGCTGCAGGACATCGGACCGTATGAGGGACATAGCCCAGATCAGGAGCGGCCGCTGGGGGGCTACCTCATGTTGATGGGCACGTTCTCGGCGGCGTGCGCCGCGTTTGTGGCGTGGTTCCGCGCGACTAACCGGAGTCTGCCGGCGCGCGTCGAGAGCCGTGATGTGGCGCTGATGTCTGTCGCGACCTACAAGATCGCGCGGGTGATCGCCAAAGATCGGGTCACCAGCGCGGTCCGAGCGCCGTTCACCACCTTCCAGGATGACGCCGGCCCGGGTGAGGTCGACGAGGCCGCCCGGGGGAGCGGACCGCGACGCGCGATGGGGGAGCTGCTGATCTGTCCGTACTGCCTTGGGGTGTGGGTCGCCAGCGCCCTATGCGCCGGCCTTCTCACCGCGCCGCGTCTGACCCGCGCCATCGCGGCCACCTTTGCTGCGGTCAGCGGCGCTGACCTTCTGCACATTGGCTACAAGAAAGCCGAGGACACGCTGTAGCTGGACGATCGCGCCGCCCGCTACCTCCGCGAAGAGCTCGTTCGTGGATCGTGCAGTCGCCGGCGCAGGGTGCCGGCGGTCTGGTTAGTGGTGTCAGACGAGCCGATCAGGCTGGTCCATCTGATCCGGGTTATGCGCGAGGGCGGTCACGTCCACGCCGCGTAGGCGAGAGAGCGGCCGGACGGGAAGTGCGCCAGGGCTCGGTCCGTGAGGTCGCAGGTCGCGAGCGAGCACCGGCGCCCTCAACAGCTCAGCGCGGCACAACAGAGCGCTGCTCTCACGAAGATGGGAACGCTTGCGTTGTGTGCTGCTCTGCCTTGCCGCTCAGGCCACAGCAGCAGTGAGGCAAGGTGCGCGTTGGCGAACGCGACCCCGCGGACGGGCGAGGCAACGGGCTCGTGCTCCCGAGCGATCGCTTCCGGACTCGCTTGAAGTGTGGCATCGCCGCCACGGCCGTCAAGGTCGCCCCTTCGGGGCTGCCTTCGGCAGGTCCTGACGGACCTCCCCTGACTGCCGCGACGTCTCCGCGGTTCTGCAGCGAGGTCCGGCCTCGAACCCCTGTCCCGGGTCCTTTGGACGTCTACGGCAACAGACACACACTCTACGCACTGGGTGCTCCCGTCCCAAGACGTCCCAAGACGTCCCGGTATGTGGAGCCTTGCGAGGCGCGTCGCCTGCGCTGCGCGCTGCACTCGGCGACCTCGGGGACGGTGCACAGGGGTCGGCCATCTCGCTGGATGCCCTTGCGGGCGCTGATCCAGGTGAGGATGATGTCCGCTCGGAGCAACAGCGCAAGACCAAGCAACTTGGCTCTTAAGGCGTCGGTCCTGAGGCGTCGGCGCGAGAGGTTGCTCGGTAGTTCGTAGAAGTTTGTAGTGGCGGTCCGCCCGGCCCGTCCGCTCCCTTTG
>CAXTTD010000113.1:0-7225 GCA_964246945.1 uncultured Solirubrobacteraceae bacterium
CTCCGGCGCCGGCCCGAGCGTCGGCGCCTCCGCGTTGGACGGCGTCTTGGTCTGCTCCACGATTGCCGCGAAGTTCTGCTTGATGTACTCCGCGGCGCGGGTGGAGAGCGCACCGATGGTCGAGGTGGGGTTCACCGCGCCGCCGGTGGTGAGGCAGGCGCCGTCGGCGATGAACAGGTTGGGCAGCTCCCAGGCCTGGTTGTACATGTTGACAACCGAGTCCTCGGGGTTGTTGCCCATCCGGGCGGTGCCCATTAGGTGCCAGCCCGGCGGAGGTGACAGTACGCCGGTGTTCTGCGTCTCGGAGGCGCCGAGTGCGTCGGCGACATCGTTGATCCGCTCCACGCCGAAGTCGACGAGTCGCTTGTCGTTCTCGGTCGGGTTGAACTCGATGTGCGCCGCCGGCAGGCCGTCGGAGTCGGTCGCCGACGGGTCCAGCGTGACCGCGTTCTCGCGGATCGGCAGGTCCTCGCCAAACATGAACACGAGCAGGTGGTGGGCGAAGTGTGAGTCCATGAAGTCACGGTGACCTTTACCCCACGGCGCGACGTTGGCGCTGTTGGTGCCCATCGCGGTGTACGCCGAACCGAAGCTGCGACCCACCTGCATGGCCATGCCGTTCACGAAGCCCCGGTTCGCATCCGTGTGGTAGAACTCGTGCGAGTACAGCGGTGCACCGAACGCGCCCTTGTAACCCTGCACTGGATCGTCGAACCAGCAGTCGACGAACGCGAACGAATGGTGCATGAGGTGCGTGCCGACGAGGCCGTTGGCGTTGCACAGACCGTCGGGGTGACCGTTCTGCGCCGACATGAGCAGCAGCCGCGGGGTACCGATGCCGCTCGCGCCGAGCACGACGATCTTCGCCGAGACAAAGCGCTTCGCGCCGGTGGTCCGGTCGATGTACTCGGCACCCGTCGCCTTGCCGTTCTTGGCCTCGATGCGGCTCACCCGGGCGTTGACCCGTAGGTCGAGCCCGTTGGCGAGCGCCTTGGGGAGCAGCGAGACGTCCATGCCGGCGAGCGAGCCGCGGGGGCAGCCCTGCAGGCAGTTGCCGCACTCGTTGCATGGCAACCGGCCGTCGAGGTCCTCGGTGATGATGCCGTTGTCCGAGGGCCACCAGTGCCAGCCGAGGTCGGTGAGGCCCTTGGAGAACTTCAGCCCGAGCTTGCCCGGGTTGATCGGCTTCTGGCGGGGGGCGTCGGGACGTGCCGGGTAGGCGGGGTCGCCGACGACGCCCGAGATTCCCACCTCGCGGTCGTTGATGTCGTAGTAGGGAGCGAGATCCTCGTAGGTGATCGGCCAGTCGATGTTGCCGGCGATCCCGTGTTCGGTGCCTTTGCGGAAGTCGATCGGCTTGTAGCGCGGCCAGTGGGCCGCGTAGTGGATCGTCGAGCCGCCGACCGCGTTGATGAGGTAGGGGGTGGTGATCCCGGTGATCGGATAGTCCTCGGGACCCTGGCGCACGTTCGGGTCATACGACCACCCGCGGTTGCGTTCCATGTCGAACTCGTCGTGGTAGTGGTCGTACATCGTGGGGTGGATCCAGTCGCCCTGCTCGAGCATCACGCACTTGATGCCCGCGTCGGTGAGCCGCTTGGCGAACGCGGAGCCGCTCATCCCGGAGCCGATGACGAGCACATCGGT
This sequence comes from uncultured Solirubrobacteraceae bacterium, assembly GCA_964246945.1. Classification (GTDB taxonomy): domain Bacteria; phylum Actinomycetota; class Thermoleophilia; order Solirubrobacterales; family Solirubrobacteraceae; genus Palsa-465. Next base: position 1,648 of record CAXTTD010000113.1, read on the forward strand.
GGAGTCCTCGTGGGCTCCGCTGCCGTTGCCACCGTTGGTATGAAAGGTCATCAGCTCACTCCGTATTCGGCCTTGATGTCTTCCGGGATGTCGATGCGGACCACGTCCTCGGTCTCGAGGTAGGAACCGACGGGGTTGTCGAAGGCGCCCTCGGGCCACGGCTCGACCTGGCCCAGGTAGCCGTAGGGCTGCGGCGGGCCGTGGTAGTCGTCGGCGGCGTCGGAGGTGAGGCGGATCTGGAGCGTCACCTCCGGCCGCGAGTAGTAGCCGTAGTAGGTGAGCGCGCGCAGCTGGACGAAGAACGCCTGTGCGTCCTCGTCGCCGGTCTCGAGCGACTTCAGGGTCTCGGACCGCTCGGACGCCGAGGCGTCGACGAACGTCTCACCGAGTCCGTCGAGCCGCTGCTTGAAGTCCATTTCCGCGGCGAGCGGGAAGTACTTCAGCGGCCGGCTGTCAGGCGTGACGTAACGCCCGTAGAAGTCGACGATCTCGACGTCACTGGCCGCCGGGAACGTCCCCGCGGCCGGGATCATCGTCTCCGCGATCGCGTTGATCACCGCGGCCTGCGCGTCGTTGAACCGCACCGGCGGGTTGAACCCACCAAGCTGCGCCTTATCCTCGCGCCACTGCAGGCGCGGGTCCGGGTCAGTGGCCTTGGCGCCGAACGGCTCGGGCGCCGTTTCGACGCCCTCCACCGTCTCGTGGTTACTCGGCATCTCCTCCTCCTCTCTCAGAGCGGGGCGCTCGCCCAGTCCGCGCTCGCGCGCGGGTCGGGATCGAGGTTGACGCTCACGTGCTTGACCTGCGTGTAGCTGGCGATCGTCTCCAGGCCCTCCTCGCGCCCGGTGCCGGACTGCTTGTAGCCGCCGTGGGGGCTCATCGGCAGCTCCCCGAACCAGTCGTTGATCATCACGCCGCCGGTCTGCAGCCGGCGCGCGAGGTTGAGCGCCCGGGTGATGTTCTCCGTCCAGACGACGGCGTAGAGACCGAAGTCCGAGTCGTTGCACTGAGCGATCATCTCGGCCTCGTCGGCCCACGGGATCACCGACACGACGGGCCCGAAGATCTCCTCGCGGGCGATGCGGTCTTCGTTCGAGACCCCGGTGAACACCGTCGGCTCCACGAAGTAGCCGCCCTCGTCGGCCCCCTGGGGGACGCCGCCGCCGTAGTGCAGCGTCGCCTCGAGCTTGCCGACCTCGATGTATTCCTTCACCCGGCGCATCTGCTCCTCGGAGACGAGCGGGCCCATCTGCGTGGACTCGTCGAAGATGTCGCCGACCTTCGCCGACTCCAGGCGGGCGACGAGCTTCTCCAGGAACGCGTCCTGGACGTCGCGGTGCAGGAACAGGCGGCTGCCGGCGACGCACACCTGCCCGGCGTGCGAGCAGAAGCCCTGGACTGTCGCCTCGACGGCATCGTCGAGCCGGGCGTCGGGATAGATGATCATCGGGCTCTTGCCGCCGAGCTCGAGGTTCACCTGGGCGACGTGGTCGGCGCCGAGCTTGGCCACCGTTTTGCCGGTCTCCACCGAGCCGGTGAAGGTGATCCCCATCACGTCGTGGTGGGAGGCGAGCGCCGCGCCGGCTTCCGGGCCGAGGCCGGTGACGACGTTGAACACGCCGTCGGGGAAGCCGGCCTCCTGGACGAGCTCGGCGAGCCGCAGCACCGACAGGGGGGTCTGCTCGGCGGGCTTGACCACGCAGGTGTTGCCGAGCGCGAGCGCCGGCGCGGTCGAGCGCACCGCGATGAGCAGCGGATAGTTCCACGGCACGATGTGCGCGGTCACCCCGAGCGGCTCGAGCAGCGTGAAGTCGAGCTTGTTACCGGGGACGTCGATCGTGCGGCCGCCGACCTTGTCGGCAAGGCCCGCGAAATACTCAAGCCACAGCGGGATCGCTCCCATCAGTTCCTGGGCCTTGGCGAGATAGTGGCCGGAGTCGAGCGCCTCGATCTGGGCGAGTTCCTCCGCATTGGCGGCGACGAGCCCGCCGAGCGTCCGCAGCAGCGCCGCCCGGGCGATCGTGTCGGTGAACCGCCACTGCACCGCGACCGCCTTGGCGGCCGCCACCGCGGCGTCAACGTCAGCGGCGTCTCCGCGGGGGACCGCGGCCAGCGTCCGGCCGGTGCTCGGATCAAAGGTGTCGAACGTCTGCCCCGACGCGGCACCCTTCCACTCACCACCGATGAGCATCTGCACGTGTTCGACTCGGCGCGCGGTCGGGTCAAGCGTGAGCGTGGCCATCGTCTCTCCTTTCCTCGGGTTTCGATCAGGCGCAATGCCCGATCGCCAGCAGTACTCCGCCGCTGGTGGCGGCACGTCGCGGCCGCGGCCTCCGGATGGAGCCGGTGTAGCCAGGTGCGGCGGCTCGCCTCGCATCGAACTCCGATCTTCCTCGGGGGCCGCGCGGGTCGTCAAGAACGGTCCGCGGTGTCGCAGCATCTTCAAAGCCGGCCCGCCGTCGGGAACGCATGGAGCCGGCGCGATACCACGGTTGCCGCCGCGGTGAGCGCCTGCTCGAGGGGACGGCGCTCGGCGGCGAACTGAGCCCGGGTCACCGTCACCGCGAGCGCCGCCGCAGGAGCCCCGTCGACGCCGGCGACCGTCGCGGCGACCGAGCCGAAGGCAACGTCGAACTCACCGCGGTCGACGGCGACGCCCCGCTCGCGGACCTCGGCGAGCTCGGCACGCAGCCGTCCGGGGTCGACAATCGTCGCGTCGGTGAAGGCGGCGAGCTCGCTCGTGGCGAGATGCCGCTCGAGGCCGGGATCGTCGAGCGCGGCGAGGGCCACCTTGCCGACCGCCAGCGCGTGGGCGCTGCGCAGGATTCGCGGCTTCTCGAGGTTCCCCATCCGCGGGATCCCCTGGCGGCCGGCTTCGGCGAGCAGCGCGACGCCCGTCGGGGAGAACACGCCGATCGAGGTCCGTCGGCCGGTGGCGGAGAAGACCTCGCGCATCGCGCGGCGGAGCGCAGACTCGAACGCGGGCTGCAGGGTGGCGGAATCGCCGTCGGCCGGGCGGGGACAGCCGGGCTTGGCGGGGACGAGATGGTGCGCGCCCGACCGGCCGTCGCGGCACACGAATCCCTCGGCCTCGAGGCTCGCGAGCAGGTGGTAGGCGGTTGAGCGGCTCTTGTGCAGGCGGGTGGCGACGTCACGAGCGGAGACCCCGCTCGGGCTCTCGGCAACGTAGCTGAGTACCTGGAGCACGGCCCGGGCCGTGCTGAGACCGCGATTCTCGATCGCCGACATCAGGTGGCTCTCCCTCTCCTCAAAGGTCTGACCAAAGCCAGAGCATACCTCTGGCTTCAGCGAGAAGCTACCCGGGGCGCGACACACCACACGCGAAGCCGACGGCGACGGTGGCGGGCGGGTGAGCGGCCAAAGCATCTGGGGACGGCCGCGTGCGCGGACCGTCGGGCAGAGGATTCCCCGCCCGTGCGTTCGACGTTTCAGCCGGGCGTGGGACCGAGGCTGAGAGCGCTCAGAAGGAGTCGGTCGACGACATCGCCGGCCGGTTGTCCGGGTTCGGATCGACCTCGCCGTAGTCCTTCTCGAGCGCCACGCCCGTCCCGCCGACGGCGATCTCGTCAGCCCACGCGTAGGCGATCGGCACCTGGTACTTGCCCATCCAGCGCGCGCGGAACTCGATCATCTCCGGTCCCTCCCAGTAGGAGTACCACGAGGGGTGTTCGGGCACCCAGGTCATCTGGGTGATCCGGTAACGGTCGTCGTTGTCGACGTGGACGCGGTACTCCGTGGCCCCGTAATGCAGGGCGACCGGGGCGACCTTGGCCACCTCGGAGGCGAACAGGTCCTGTCGCAGAACGGTCGCGTACCACTTCACCCAGATGAGATCTGCCATGCGCGGAAGCCTAGCTCACAACCGGCTTCCGGCGCGCTGTCGGCGGGCGCTCAGGCGCCCACCTCGGCGCGGATCGCGCCGGGTCCCTCAGCAGTGCGGCCCTCGCCCTCCTCGGTGGCGCCGACGAGGATCGCGATCTTGCCCAGATGCTGGTTGTCACGCAGCAGCTGATGGGCCTCGGCGACGCCCTCGAAGCCCATCGTGCGCCACAGCACGGGACGGATCTTCGACTCCTCGATGAGCTCGTTGGCCCGATTGGCCTCCCAGGCGTTGGCGAAGTGCGAGCCCACGATCTCCTTCTGGCGCATCCACAGGTAGCGGACGTCGAAGTCGAGCTGGTAGCCCGAGGTCGCACCGCAGATGACGACTTTGCCGAGCGGCTTGGCGGCGAGTACCGAGGTGGGGAAGGTCGCCTGACCGACGTGCTCGAACACGATGTCGGGTGGCCCCCCGAGCATCTCCTCGACCGCCTTGCAGAAGCGCCGGGACTCCTTGAAGCGGGCCGTCTCGGCCGGGACGTCCTCGTCTCCGCGCCGCATCATGCCCTCGAACTCGCGCCGGTTGACGTGTCCGACGGCGCCGAGCTGCTCGATGAGCGCCCCCTTCTCCTCGCTGGAGACCACGCCCACCGCATCGGCGCCGGTGAGCGCGCACAGCTGGGTGGCGAACACGCCGAGGCCGCCGGCGGCGCCCCAGATGAGCACCTTGTGCCCGGCCTGCAGGCGGCAGCGGTCGATCAGCATCCGGTAAGCGGTGAAGTAGGTGAGCCCGTAGGAGGCCGCTTCCTCCCAGGCGAGGTGCCGGGGCTTGGGAAGCAGCTGCTGGGCCTGGACCTTGCAGAACTGGGCGAAGGACCCCCATGTCGTCTCGTAGCCCCAGATCTGCTGGGACGGAGCGGCGAGCGGGTCGAGCCCGTGCACCTCCGGGTCCTCGTAGGAGGCCTGGTTGCAGTGGACGACGACCTCGTCCCCGGGTGACCAGCGGGTGACGCCCTCGCCGACCTTCCACACCACCCCGGAGGCGTCCGAGCCGCCGATGTGGTGGCCCCACTGCGGGTGGTCGCCGTACCGCCACACGCCGATCGGCTCGCCGAGCGCCGCCCACACGTTGTTGAAGTTCACGCCGGCGGCCATCACCCGCACGATCACCTCGAAGGCGCCCGGCTCCGGCACCTCGATCTCCTCGAGCTGGAAGGCGTCCACCGGCTCGCCCTCCCGATCGGCCCGAATGACCCACGCCGCCATCGTGTCGGGAAGCTCTCCCGGCTCGGTGTCCACTGTTGCGATGCGGCTCACGTCGACGGCCATTCAGATCCTTTCCTTCGGAGGTGTAGGACGCGGGATCCTACCGTCCGGTGGGCGAGATTCCCCCGTCGGGGAGGCTCAGGGCTGCAGCACCTGATCGCCGCTGCTCGCCCGGGCGGCGCCGACGTGGAGCGACGTGCGTATCTCGTGCGCGCTCGCGCGTTCCCGGGCGGCGTCGCTGCGCGCCCCGGCGCTGAGGGCGGCCACCGTGTAGGTGCCCGCTCGCAGGTCGACCTTCACCTGCGTGACCCCTCCGGGATTGATCGGCGCGGTCCGCGCGAGCACCGACCGCCCGCCGGTCGGAGAGACGAGGAGCGTCACCGCGCGCCGACTCTCGTTGGCGACCGTGAGCAGCACCGAACCGGCGCCCAGGCGGGCCGGGGCGAGCCGCACCGCGCCCGGGGCGACGAAC
>CAXTTD010000113.1:7235-8736 GCA_964246945.1 uncultured Solirubrobacteraceae bacterium
CCGGCGCCCCCCCCCCCCCCCCCCCCCCCCCCCCCCCCCCCCCGCGCCCGGGCGCCCCCCCCCCCCCCCCCCCGGCGACGTACACCGAGAGCGCCACCGGGGCCGCGGGATCCGCTCGCGACGCAGCGGGAGAGCCGGCGCTGCCACAGCCTGTCAGCACCGCGGCCGCGGCAAGGGCGGCGAGGATCGCTCGGGTCCGAGGGCGTATGGCCAGGTATCTCCGGGTTCGGCGGTTCCGTTCACCCGGGATGGTGGACGGGTGGGGCGCCGCGAACCCTAACTCACGGACGGGCCCGCCGCGAGCGCGCGGATGCGCTCCCGGAGTTCCTCGACGCGCTGAAGCTCGCCCTGCAGCTCGGTCCAGCTCTCCGACTCGACGCGCTCGTACTCGTGGCCGCTCAGCCCGTGCAGACGCTCGTTGTAATGGACCCACGCGAGCCGTGTGTCGTCGTCCAGCGCGCGTAGCGATTCTTCGGGGACGGTCGAGTGCATTCGGGATTCCTCCCTGTTGGTTAGCGCGATCCTACCCGGGCGACCGGCGCTCAGACGGTTACGGACCGGAATCCGGCTGGAAGGCCACCATCCCTCTCCGAAAACTGGACACCCGCCGCGGCGCATCGGATCAGTGTCCACTTTTCCGCGGTCATGGCGGCAAAGTGGACACGCACCCTCGGGACGCCGGCGCGTGTCACGAAATCGCCGGGATTCCCCACCGAGACGCCCGCCGAGCGGTCTCGGTGCGCAACGGATCGTGCACGCCGTCCGGATACCGGCGTATCACGACGCAGACGATGTCCGACGCCCTCGACACGCTGCTCCCCGCCTCGCCCGCCGGACGGCTCGCCGGTCCGCTGGCGAGCGCCGAGTTCCTCGTCGTGGACACCGAGACCAATGGACTCGCCGGCGATCGCTGCGAGATGACCGAGGTGGGCGCGGTGCTCGTCGGCGGCGGCGAGCTGCATGACCGCTGGGCATCGTTGTGTCGCTGCAGCGCTCCACTGCGCCGCGGAATCCAGCGCTTCACCGGGATCAGCCAGGCGATGGTCGACGGTGCGCCGTCGCTCGAGGAGGTGCTGCCGGCGCTCGCGCAGCGCCTCGAGGGCCGGGTGATGGTCGCTCACAACGCCCCGTTCGACCGCCGGGTGCTGCGCCAGGGGTTCGCCCGGATCGGCCTGCCGTGGCCCGACCCGCCGGTCATCTGCACCGCCGCGCTGGCCCGCACGCTGCTGCCGTTGCAGCAGAAGCGCGGTCTCGGCGTGCTCGCGGACGCGCTCGGCATCGAGGTCGACCTCGCCCATCGAGCGCTCGCCGATGCCGAGACGTGCGCGCGCGTGCTGTGCGCGCTGTTCCCCCGGCTGTGCGCCCACGCGGCGACGGTTGATGACGCGCTCACGCTGCTCGCTCCTCGCCGGCGCGCCCGCCGCTCGGGCCGGGGTCCGGAGCGGCTCGGCCGCGGCGCCGCCACCGCCGGGGCCGACCGGAGTGCAGCACGCGGGGGTGC
>CAXTTD010000114.1:0-4181 GCA_964246945.1 uncultured Solirubrobacteraceae bacterium
GTCTCCAGGCTCGCGAGGTTCTCGGCGAGGTTGACGGCCCCGACGAGCTCGAGGATGACGTCGAACGGGCCGTGCTCGCCGAACCCCTCGGGAGCGAGGGTGCGCGCCCCGAGCTCCGCGACGGCGTCGCAGTGGTCGGGATTGCGCACGGTGGCGGTGACGCGCGCGCCGGTGAGCGCGCCGAGCTGGACCGCCGCGGTGCCGACCCCGCCCGCCCCGCCGTGGACGAGCAGCCGCTCGCCGGCGAGCAGCCCCGCCTGGGTGAACAGCGCGTCGTGGGCGGTGGTGAACGTCTCGGGGAAGCCGCCGGCCGGGGTCGGCTCGACGCCGTCGGGCACGGGCATGAGGATCCGCTCGTGGACGGTGGCGAGCTCGGCCTGCCCGCCCCCGCCGACGATCCCCATCACGTGGTCGCCGAGCGCGAAGCGGGTCGCCGCCGGACCGAGGCCGATCACCTCGCCGGCGAGCTCGAGCCCCGGGATGTCCTTCGGCGCTCCGGGCGGGGCGGGATAACCGCCGCGCAGCTGCATCATGTCCGCGCCGTTGAGCCCGGCGGCGTGAACCCGGACGAGCACCTCGCCGGAGCCGGGCTCGGGGTCCGGGTGCTCCTGCACGCTCAGCTGCTGCTCGCGGATGGTGACGGCGCGCACGGCGCGAACCCTACCCGGCCGCGGCCGCCGGCACGCCTACGCCGAGCCGGCCACCCGCGGCGCACCGGAGCCCGTCGCGCCCTCCTCGCCGATGGCCTCGCGGGCCAGGAAGTCCTCGATCTCCGCCACCCGGTCGCCCGAGCGCCGCGCGACGGCAAGCAGGTCGCTCATCGTCGCCACCTCCTCGATCTGCTCGGCGATGAACCACTGCATGAACTGCTCGGCGGCGTAGTCGCGCGCCTCCCGGGCGGTGCCGGCGAGCGCGCCCACCTGTTCGGAGACCCGCTTCTCCTGGGCGAGCGAGATCTCGAGCGGCTCAACGACGTCAGTGAACCGAGTGCGGGGAGCGGCGATGCCGGGAGTGATCACCTCGGCGCCGGTGTCGAGCAGGAACTGCACCATCATCATCGCGTGGCTGCGCTCCTCGAGCGCCTGGCGGTAGAAGAACGCGGCCAGCCGGGGCAGCGTCTGGGACTCGTAATGCACTGCGCAGGCGACGTACTGCTGATGGGCGGCGAACTCGTGGGCGACCTGCTCGTTGAGCTTGTCGACGAAGGCGTGAGCGTCGGACATGGCTATCGCGGAGGAGGGCCCTCACTGCGTCGCACGAGCTCCGCGACGCACTCGATGTGGGGCGTCTGCGGGAACATGTCGACCGGCCGTACGCGTACCAGCTCGTAGCCGCCGTCGGCGACCAGCTGGGCGGCGTTTGGGGCGAGCGTCGTCGGGTTGCAGGAGACGTACACGATCCGCTTCGGCGAGGCCTCGATGATCCGCCTGACCACCTTCTGGGAGAGCCCGGACCGCGGCGGGTCGACCACCAGCACGTCGGGGCGCCCCGCCTTCTCCACGAGCTCGCGCAGCGCGAGCCGGACGTCGCCGGCGTAGAAGTGCGCGTTCTCGACCTCGTTGGCCCGCGCGTTCGCGATCGCGTCGGCGATGGCGTCCTCGACCAGCTCGAGGCCCCACAGCTCGGCGACGTGCGGGGACAGCGTGAGGCCGATCGTCCCGATCCCGCAGTACAGGTCGTAGAGGCGCTCGAAGCTCTGCGGCCGCGCGTACTCGGCGATCAGCCCGTAAAGCCGCTCGGCCATCTCGGTGTTGGTCTGGAAGAACGCCTCGGCGGAGATCCGGAACGTCAGCCCGGCGAGCTCCTCGTGGAAGCGCGTGGATCCCGCGAGCACCTCGGTGGCGCCGCCCTTAGTCGTCTCCCCCACCGACTCGATCCGCGTCCACAGCAGTCCGGACAGCCCGTCCGCAGCGGCGACGACGAGGGACTCGCGATCCAGGCCATCGGAGTCGTCGCTGGTGACCAGGCGCGCCTGGAGCGCGCCGGTGCGCCGTCCCTCGCGCACCACCAGGTTGCGCAGGAAGCCGGTGTTCGCCCGGCGGTCGTAGGCAGTGAGGCCCTGCGTGCGGCACCAGGCGACGATCCGCTCGCGCACCGCGTTGGCCGGCTCGGAGGCCAGGAGGCAGTCGGTGAGGGGGACGATCTCCTCCCAGTGGCCGGGGGCGTGAAAACCGCACTGCAGGGCCCCGTCGGACGCGGTGCCGAACGAGTACTCGAGCTTGTTGCGGTACCGCCACTCCTCCTCAGCCGGCACGATCGGCTCCAGCGTGAAGTTCTCGAGCCGCCCGATGCGGGTGAGCGCGTCGCGGACCTGCTCGGTCTTGATCTCGAGCTGTCGTGCGTAGCCGAGCACCTGCCACGGGGCGCCCGGGTGGTCGGCGACCGGCGCGATCCGGTCGGGGCTGGGCGCGAGGATCTCGACCGTCCGAGCCTCCCCGTAGGAGCGCTTGCGCTTGGTCACCTGCGCGCGCACGCGGTCCCCGGGCAGGGCGCCGGCCACGAACACGACGTAGCCGCCCTCGGTGCGAGCCACCCCGTTGCCGCCGTAGGCGAGGGAATCGACGGTGAGCTCGAGCTCGTCGCCGCGTTGCGGGCGAGTCGCGGCGGGGGCGGTGTCCATGGCGCAGTAGGAAAGCACCTTGCGCCGGCCTGTCATCGTGAAGCGTGCATGGAGCCCGTCGCCGACCCGCGCACGCGCCGCAAGCAGGTGATCTGCGGAGCGATCCTCGTCGTTCAGGGCACGTATCGCCTGGTGCTGCTGTTCGCCACCCCGGCGCTCATCGGTCGAGATCCGGTGCTGCTCGAACTGCTGCGCGGCTCCACCTCGTCACTGGTGGCCGGAGGCGCGTTCGCACGGGTGGGCCGGGCGTCGCTGGTGCTCGCGCTGATCGCGCCGCTGCCGACGCTGATGATGAGCGACCCGTTTGTATGGTGGGCGGGTCGCTTGTGGGGACCCGAGGTCATCGATCTGGTGGCCGGTCCGGGCGCGGGCCAGCGCCGCAACGTTCAACGGGCCCTGCGATGGTTCGAACGGTGGCGCTCGGCGGCGATCGTGCTCGCGCCGGTGCTGCCGGTCCCGAGCATCATCATCTACGCGGCCGCCGGCTGGACCGGGATGCGGCTGTGGCGGTTCGTGGTGCTCGACCTGATCGGCACCGGGGGCTGGGTGGCGCTGATCGTCGGGCTCGGCTACGCCCTCGGGCACCCCGCGGTGAACGTCGCCCACGCGATCACCCACTACGGCCTGCTCATCACCCTCGGTCTCGTCGCCGTGAGCGTCGCGCTCGCCGTGTGGCGGGCGCCGCGCTCCCGACCGGACGCCGGGAAGTAGCCGTCCGCCCGGATAGCCGCCCGCCGGGTGGCCGCTGGCGCTAGGAGATCGCCTTCTCGAGCGCACCCACCACGGTCTTGCGATCGCCGTGCTTGCGCTCGTAGTTGAGCACCTTGCGCTGCTCGGGCTTGGAGAGCTCCTTGATCCGGGCGAGCACCTGCGGGGCGTTGAGCTCGTCGTAGCCCAGGATCGGGAACGACGGGCCGACGCCGGCGGCACGCCGGGCCCGGTCGACGCCCCGGGCGAGGCGGTCGACCGACTCGGTGGTGCGCACCCGCTTGCTCGCGCTCTCCAGCCCCTTACGGCCCTTGCCCACGAGCACGCCGACCTCCTCGGTGACGTCATGACCGGTCGCCCGGCCCCGGCGCATGAGCTCGCCCACGAGCTCGTTGGCATCCTTGCGCGTGATGCGTCCGCGCGAGGCGGCGTCGTCGAGCGTCTCCTGGACGTGGGCGCGGGTGAGCGTCACCGTGTCGGCGGGGGTGTTCTGGGCGCGCGTGTTCGCCGCCTTGGCCCGGGTGGTGGTCTCCTTGGCGCCCTTGCGGGCGGTGGTCGCAGTGCCCTTGGCGCCGGCCTTCACGCTCTTCGCGGTCTCCTTGGCGGCCTCGCTGGCGGCCTGCGCGGTCGCGCTCATCCCCGCCTTGGCGGCGTCCGCGGTCTTGGCCGCGCCATCGGCGGCGGTGTTCTTGGAGCGCGTGGCGCCGCGCTTGGCCTGGGTGCTGGTCTTCGCTGCGGACTTGCGGGCGGTGGTGGCGGTCGCCTTGGCGGCCGGGGACGCGCTCGCCGACGCGGGCTTCTTGGCGGCGGTCGACTTGTTGGCGGCGGTCGACTTGTTGGCGGCGGTCGACTT
>CAXTTD010000114.1:4281-8676 GCA_964246945.1 uncultured Solirubrobacteraceae bacterium
TCTTGGCGGCGGTCGACTTGTTGGCGGCGGTCGACTTGTTGGCGGCGGTCGACTTCCGGGCGGACTTGCTCGTCGAGGCGGACTTCGCGGCACTCGACGACGAACGCTTCGCGGGGGGCATGTGGGCTCCTGTGAGGACTTTCGCGGGGGCTGGTGCCCGGCGAGGGTACCCGTTATGGCCGAGGGACGTACGCTGTTTGCGGGTTTTCGTCCGCGAACGTCGCGCTCGCCCCGCCGGCGAGCAGCTCGAGCAGCGCCTTCTGGGCGTGACGTCGGTTCTCCGCCTGATCCCAGATCCGCTCGCGCGTGCCGTAGAGGACCTCGGCGGTGATCTCGTCGCCCGGATGGGCGGGCAGGCAGTGCAGGGCGATCGCGTGGGGGGCGGCGAGATCGAGCAGCGCGTCGTCGATCCGGTAGGGGGCGAGCGCCGCCCGGCGCGCGTCGGCCGACTCGGGCGGGTCGCTCATCGATACCCACACGTCGGTGTACACCGCGTCGGCGTCGGCGACCGCCTCCTGCGGGTCGTCGGTGAGCTCCACGCCGTCGAGCGGCTCGAGCTGAAACCCGTCGGGGGCGGCGACGCGCACCCGCACGCCGAGCGTCGTCGCGAGCACCGCGAGCGAGCGCGCGACGTTGTTCCCGTCACCCACGTAGGCAACGGTGAGCCCGTCGAGATCGCCGTAGGTCTCCTTCAGGGTGAGCAGATCCGCGAGCGCCTGGCAGGGGTGGTGGCGCGCGGTGAGCATGTTGACGACGGGCACGCTCGCGTACTCCGCGAGCGCCTGCACGAGCTCGTCGGACGACGTGCGGATGCCGATCGCCGCTGCGTTGCGGGACAGGATGTAGGCGGTGTCCCGGATCGACTCGCCGCGGCTGAGCTGCATCTCGTCGGGGCGCAGGATCATCGGGTGGCCGCCGAGCTCGACGATCCCGGCTTCGAACGAGGTCCGGGTGCGAGTCGAGGGCGCCTGGAAGATGAGCGCAACCGTGCGGCGGCGCAGGGCGTCGGAGGACAGCGGTGCCGCCTTCAGCTCGCCGGCGCGCTCGAGCAGCGCGGTGAGCTCCGTGGCGGAGAGCTCCTCGCCGGTGAGGAAGTGGCGCGACACGCGCCGCAGTGTACGTTCGGGTCCGTGCGGTTGCGCGTGCTCACGTGGAACCTGTTCCACGGCCGGGCGGTCCCCGGGGCCGGACGCGAGCTCTACGCCGAGTTCGCCGCCGCGCTCGCCGCATGGGAGTGGGACGTCGCCCTGCTCCAGGAGACGCCGCCGTGGTGGCCGGGGCGGCTGGCGGCGGGGATGGGTTGCGAGGTGCGCACGGTGCTCACCTCTCGCAACGGGCTGCTGCCGGTGCGGCGCCGGCTCGCCCGGCGATGGCCCGACGTGATGCGTTCGGGCGGTGGCGGATGCAACGCCGTGCTGTGTCGCTCCGACCGGGTGGTCGGGGCGCGGACGGTGCGGCTGTGCCGGGTCCCCGAGTCCCGGTGGGCGCTCGGCGTCGAGCTCGCCTGCGGCGCCTGGGTGGGCACGCTGCACGCGTCGATCGGACCCTCGCCGGAGGCGGGGCGAGACGGGGAGGCCGCAGTGCGCGCGCTTGCGGAGTGGTCGGCCGGAGCACCCGTGGTCCTCGGCGGAGACTTCAACCTGCGCGAATCGGTGTCGCAGGTGGTGGCGCCCGGGTGGGCGATCGCCGGCTCGAGCGACGTCGATCACGTGCTCGTGGCCGGCGGGGTGACGGCGATCGGCGCGGCTGCGGCGCTCGAGCACGGGTCGCTCTCGGATCACGCGCCGCTGCTCGTGGAGCTGTCGCTGCCGGTGGGGTGAGGGGCATGGCACGATCCGTATCATCGATGCCTTGATCGGCTTCGTGTGAGGAGGCAGGGCATGTCGCGACTCATCCGCCTGGACCGGACCGGGCACACCGAGCTGGCCCATTGGAACGCCCCGGACGGCGCCTTCGCGGCAGCCCGGGAGGCGTTCGCGACGGGCCTCGCTCAGGGCTACTTCGCGGTCGCCACCGGCTCCGACGGCAGCGCCGAGCAGATCCGTGAGCTCCCGCTCGACGCCGAGCTCGTCGTGCTGCGGCGCCCGATCGCCGGGGGCTGATGCCGATGCGGCCGCGGCGCTCGACCGCCGAGGGCTGATGGCGATGCGAATACGGCGCTCGACCGGCGGCGGTCGATGACGGACGCGGCGGAGGCGCTTGCGCTCGAGGGGGCGCTGCCCGAGCTCGCCGGGGTGAGCTGGCGCGCGCGGGTCGATGAGCCCGGGCTCGTCCGGCGCGACCACCACTGGACCCGCTGGACCATCTACCACCTGCTGCCGCTGTTCGCCACCGCGGCGGGCATGCTCGTGCTCTCACCGCTGCTCGCCCCGATGTCCGTGATCGCGCTCGTCTTCGCGTGGTTCATACCGAGCCTGTACGCGGCCAAGGGGGCCAACGTGCTCTCGCCGCCACGCCCGGCCCGGGGCGAGGTCGCGGTCGCCGAGGAGGCGCAGACGCGGGCGCTCGGGCTGCTCGGGGACCTCGTGGGTCGCGACGCGGCCGCGACGCTGTCGCAGACCGGATTCGTGATCGAGCCCGGGCGTTTCGGGGTATGGGTGATCGGGCCGGTCGGCGCCCTGCTGGTGCGGGGCCGGCGGGGGCGACGGGTGCAGTGCTGGTGCGTGCGCGCGACCGGCGAGGCGCTGCCGCGAGCGGACCGGATCGCCCACCTGCTGCTCGCGCTGCGCGCCGACGAGGCGGGGTTCGCGACGGTGGCGAACCTGTCGTTCTCGGGCGCGCGCTGGCGGGTGCGCCGGCGGCTGCCGGGCGATGGCCGGGCGGCGCTCGACGCCGCGGTCACTCGACGCCGCAGTCATTGACGCCGCGTCCGTTCGATGCCGCGGTCTCGACGCCGCGGTCATTGACGGGATGGTCAGCCTCGCCCGCGGGCGAGGGCGGGTGGGATCTGGACCAGGCCGCGGTCCGGGTGGGTGACCCGCTCCGCGCGGGTCACGTGGATGACCGCGTAGCCGAGCGCCGTGAGGTGGTTGTGCCGCGCCGTGTCCCACCGCACGGCGGCGGGGCCCGAGTGGAACTCAGCTGAGTCGTACTCGACGATCACTCGCTGCTCGCGCCACAGCAGATCCGGCGTGTAGTCGCCGAGCGCGACATTGGACTCGGGTGCGGGCAGACCCGAGCTCACGATGAGGCGGCGCAGCCGGCGCTCGGCCCGTGACCAGGTGTCGGCGCTCGGGCGCGCCGGGTCGAGCCAGGCGGCGACGCGCGCCGTGCCCGGCCGGCCGGAATGGCGGGCCGTGGCCTCGCGCAGCTTGGTGGCGCTCGTGAGGCGCAGCGCCCGATCGATCAGCGTCTCGAGCGCCGGGTCGGCGAAGCTGGGAGCGAGGTCGAGGACCGCGCGGGCGACCGACGTGACCGGGAGGCCGTGGAGGCGGTGGTGCTCGGCGGCGTGCAGATGGTCGACACGGTGGACGATGAGGCCGGCACGCGAGTGTCGATGCGTTCCAACGACGGTGACGTGGACCGGGGCGGCGCCGGCACGCGGACGGCCGGGGATCTCGAGTCCGTGGACGGCGGCGGCGCTCGCGCACGAGAGCACGGCATGAGGTCCGCCGGCCAGGATCGCCGCGTGCCCGGCAGCGAGCGGGGGTCGCGCGGCGTGGGGCACGAGGGAGTACACGCCACGATGAACGGGGTGCAGACGCCCGCGCGCCCGGGCCCGGTCAATCGCGCTGGCGGAGACGCCGAGTGCCCGCAGCTGGCAATGGGCGACCATCGTCTGCTGGCGATCCGCGATCTCGGCGATCGCCGCGTCGGGCCAGCCGGGAACAACCGGACGATGAGCTCGCTGGAAACGGGGCATGTCTTCTAGTAGGACTTCGGTAGGTTCATGGCGGCAGTCTGCGCTGGCAGACCGGGCAGTGGTCGTGCCAGCAGGCCAGCGCGGTCTGTAGGTCGCGTTGGGCTTGGTAGAGGCTGATCAGGCTGCTGCCGGTTGAGGGCGGGTGGCACCGCCGGGGCCGGCGCGGAGGCGTAAGCAGGTCAGGAAGGCGTGGGCGACGGTGACGCAGGTGAGGTGGTGGTGCAGCCCCGGGAAGGTGCGGCCTTCGTAGTGGTCCAGGCCGAGGCATTGCTTGAGCTCGCGGTAGTCGTGCTCGACGCGCCAGCGCAGCTTGGCCAGGCGCACGAGTGTGGCGATCGGCGTCTTGTCGGAGAGGTTGGAGAGCCAGTACTTGACTGGCTCATCCTTCTTCTCGGGCCATTCGGCCAACAGCCAGCGCTCGGGCAGGACCCCGTCGTGGTCGCGTTGGGCGTCGTTAGCGGGCCGGACGCGGATGGCGATGAACTGGCTGCTCAGTGGCCCACGGTCCCCTTCGCGCCCGCCGACGGTCTGGG
>CAXTTD010000115.1:0-8669 GCA_964246945.1 uncultured Solirubrobacteraceae bacterium
AACGACGTGCTGCTCGACGGCGGCAAGGTGGCCGGGATCCTCGTCGAGGGCCGCCCGCAGGACGGTTGGGCGGTGCTCGGGATCGGGCTCAACGTCGCGGTCGATCTGGCGGCCCTGCCCGCCGAGGTGGCCGACCGGGCGGCGACGCTCGGACGCGACCCGGCCGAGCTCGAGACGACCCTCGGCGGGCTGCTCACCGAACTCGCGCCGATGCTCGCCGCCCCGCCGGACGCGGTGCTGAGTGAGCTGCGGGCGCGCGACGCGCTGCGCGGCCGGCCGGTGCGCTGGGTGCAGGGCGACGGGGTCGGCGCAGGCATCGACGGCGCCGGGCGCCTGCACGTCGACACCGCCGCGGGCATCGTCGCCCTCGACGCCGGCGAGGTCCACCTCGCCGGCGCGGCGCCGCTCGACGGGCCCGGTGACTCCGGCGGGGGTTAGCCCTCGTGCATGCGGGGGTCGACGAACACGTCGTCGACCGAGACGGGTCCGCCGATCGCGGTGAGGCGCACCGACATCTGGATGGTGCCCCCCGTGAGCGGCGCGAGGACCGAGGCGCCGTCGTAGATGATCGGCGTCGGGCTCCAGCTGGTCCCCGGCGCGAGCAGCTGTACCGGGGCGCTCGCCGTCGCGGATCCCGCGAGCTGGTAGACGGCCTGGACGTCGAGCGCGGCGCCGGCGGCTGCCGCGTCGACGAGGCGCAGCGTGGGCTGGGAGGAGTCCACGCAGGTGAACGGGGACTGGACGGAGGCGCCGGCGGGCAGCGAGGCCGAGGCCGGCGAGTCCCCGCCCGCGAGGTTGAACGGGTCATCGACGGGGGCGATGGAGGCGCCGCCGGAGAACGTCCACCCCGGCGCGCCGTCGGAGAACGAGCCCCCGGGCATGAGGCGGTAGAGGTTCGCGTCTCCCCACGGCAGGAACGGCTGGGCGAGCGAGGCGTCGGCGCCGGAACACGAGCTCGCCGTGGGGGCGGCCGTCGCCGCGGCGGGAACGACGGCGAGGATCGCCGCACCGGCGGCGGCGCCGAGACCCGCGGTGAGCGTGCGGCGGCGCGAGCGATATGAGATCAACGAAGAGCCTTTCTCGTCAGGGGCAGCGACCCAACGATCGGCAGCCCGGCACGCGGGCATGACCCTTCTGGACGGATTGGCGGGCGTGCGTCAGCGCGCCGCTGCCCGGCTGACCAACTGGCCTCTATGTCGACATCGACCGGTGGTCGAGCCGGTTTCGCGCCCGCGAGTGGACGAATGGACGACGACCCGGAGGCCGGTCGCCCCTCAATCCCGCCCACGCCGGAGCCGATGATTCTCCCGATGGGGTTCGAACCAAACCTCGAGGACCAGGATCGCTTCGCGGAGACCCGCCGGCGCGAGCACGCCGCGGTCGCGCGGCGGGGTGTGCAGGTCGAGGCGCCGCTGGCGGCACTGTTCCTGGCGTCGATCCTCGGGCTGTGGCTCGTGCGTCACCCGGGCGCGCTGCACCTCGGCGACGCGGGCGCCTGCCTGCTGCTCGCCGCGCTCGCGATGCGGGTGCGGTTCCAGACTCCGTTTGGATTCACCGTCGCCACCCAGCTCGCGTTCGTGCCACTCGCCTTCACGGTCCCCGCGGCGTGGCTGCCGGTCGCGGTGCTGCTCGCCCTCGCGCTCGCGCGTCTGCCCGAGATGCTCACCGGTCGCGTCTCCTGGACAAAGCTCATCTACGGGCCGGGCAACTCGTGTTTCGCGCTCGGACCCGCATGGGTGTTCGCTCTCGCCGGATCGCCCCGCCACGCCGGCGGGGCGGTGCTGCTCGCCGCTCTCGCCGCTCAGCTCGCGATCGACTTCGCGGCCTCGGCGGTCTACAACGCCGCTGTCCGGGGCGCGACGCTTCGCTCCCAGCTCGGCGAGACGTGGTGGGTGTGGGCGATCGACGGTGCGCTCTCGATGATCGGGCTGGTGATCGCCGAGCAGACAACCCGGGCGCCGCTCGCGCTCGGGGCGATCCTGCCGCTGCTAGGACTGCTGGCGATGTTCGCGCGCGAGCGCGAGGGACGGCTTGAAAAGCTCGTGGAGCTCAACGAAACCTACAAGGGCACCGCGCTGCTGCTCGGCGACGTGGTCGAGGCCGACGACGCGTACACCGGCCGGCACTCCCAGCGCGTCGTGGAGCTCGCGCTGGCGGTCGGCGCGACGCTCGGCCTTGAGCTCGAGCGCCGGCGCGACCTTGAGTTCGCCGCCCTGCTGCACGACGTCGGCAAGATCGCGATCCCCAAGGAGATCATCAACAAGCCGGGCGGGCTCGACGCCGGCGAATGGGAGATCGTCAAGACCCACACCGTCGAGGGGCAGCGGATGCTCGCCCGGGTCGGCGGGTTCATGTCGGTCGTGGGGGCGATCGTGCGCTCGCATCACGAACGCTGGGACGGCCGCGGCTACCCGGACGGCCTGCTCGCCGACGCCGTCCCCCTCGAGGCGCGGATCATCACCTGCTGCGACTCGTGGAGCGCGATGCGCACCGATCGCCCGTACCGCCGGGCGATGTCCCACGAGGCGGCGCTCGCCGAGCTGTCGCGCAACATCGGCACCCAGTTCGATCCCACGGTCGCGGGCGCACTACTGGCGGTCGTCGGCGACCGCGCAGAAGATGCCTCGGCCGCCGTCTCGGCCGGTCTTGATTCGCTGCTCAGGAGCGAGACGAGTCGGCCGCGAGGCGGTCGACGAGTCCCGTCTGGCTTCGGCGCACGGCAAGATAGTTCGGGCCTTTGACGTTTTCGTCGCGCCATGGGGTTGAAGGCTCGAAACTCGACCCCGTCGGGATAGAGCTGGCCCTCAGGCCGCAGCCTCGGCGTCGTCGTCGGACTCGGCCACACCCTCCCGGGGCAGCTCCTCGATCTCGGCGAGGTCCTCGTCATCGTCGAGGTCCGGTGCCTCCGTGCTGTCCGTCGCTTCGGACGGCTCGAGGGGATCGCTTTCGTTCGCCGCGCTCGCCGTCACGGGGGTGCCCGATTTCTCGCCGGCGCCGTTCGCGCTCCCGGTCTTGCGCCGCCGGCGCTTGGAGCTCGAGCCCCGGCGGGCCTTGGGGAAGTTGCGCAGCAGCTCGCGGGCGAGGGCGGCGGGCTTGCGCGCCATGCGGGTGCGAGCGCCGCGCAGCGCCTCC
Organism: uncultured Solirubrobacteraceae bacterium; assembly: GCA_964246945.1. Classification (GTDB taxonomy): domain Bacteria; phylum Actinomycetota; class Thermoleophilia; order Solirubrobacterales; family Solirubrobacteraceae; genus Palsa-465. The sequence continues at coordinate 3,133 of CAXTTD010000115.1, forward strand.
TCCGCCTCGGGAGTGTGGGCGAGGGCGGCGGCGAGCAGGGCGGCCGACAGCCGACGGTCCTCCTTGCGAGAGGCGTGCACGAGCCGGCGGGCGTTCCGGGCGTGGGCGGGACCGCTCGAGTTCACCAGCAGGCCGAGCAGCCGCTTGGTCTCCGGCCAGCGCTGCACCGCGTACTCCTCGTGGACCTCGCGCGTGTACTCGGCCATCCGCCAGATCCAGGCGTTCGCCTGGTCGCGGCGGCCGATGCGGCGCTCGGCGAGCGCCTGGAGCATGATCTTCACGCCCTCGCGGCGCTCGTCGCGGGGCCAGCCGCCCATGATGTCGATCGCGGTGTCGAACGCCTCGGCGTCCTTGGCGGCGGCGATCTCCTGCAGCGCCCGCAGGCGCAGCTGGGCGTTGCGGTTGCGCTGCACGGCGGTGATGAGGAAGCGGCGCTTGAGCTCGCCCTGGCGGTCGAAGTGCAGCATCGCCTTCGCCCGGCGCCAGCCGTTGGGGGCCACGCGGGCGCCGGCGAGGGCGGCCCACACGTGCTGCTCGCCGTAGTCGAGGTGCTCGACGGCGATCCGCCACAGCTCGCGCTCGAACACCTCGGCCCGACGGTCGGGATCCGGGGTGACCGGCAGCACCCGGCGCTCGACCCGGACGCGCCGTCCCCGGCCGCGGCGGACCGGCCCGACGACGATCGCGCCGCCGCGGTAGACGTCGCGGTCGAGCAGTGAGTGCAGGGTGACGACGGGGTCGTCGTGCTTGGTCGCGGGATGCACGAAGTCGATGACGATGCCCGCTTCCTTGCCCTGGTGGCGGCGGGTGACGCGGCCGACGCGCTGCTGATAGATGCGCTTGGAGGCGGTGGGGGCGAGATGCATGCAGATCGTCGCCCGGGGGCTGTTCCACCCCTCGGCGAGCAGCTGCGCGTTGACCAGCACGTCGACCTTGCCCGACTCGTAGTCGGCCAGCACCCGCGCGAGCTCGCGCTTGGGGGTCTCGCCCGAGACCCCCTGAGCGTTGATCCCGATTGCACGGAACGCCTCGGCGACGTTGTAGGCGTGCTTGACCCCGGCGGCGTAGACGACGCCGGGGACACCGTTGAAACGCGTCTTGTAGAGGTCGGCGATCGCGAGGTTGAAGGGCGTCTGGTCGAGCAGCTCGGCGAGCATCTCCTGGTCGAACTCGGTGTCGACCTCGCCGCGGCGCAGCGGGACCTTGGCGATCGTGCGCACTCCCGGCCCCGGCGGGATCCGGATGCAGCGCAGCGGCGCGATCACCCCGCGCCGGGCCGCCTGGGCGAGATCGAAGCGGCTCGTCTGGGTGGGGAAGAGGTCGGTGACGTGACGGGCGATGAGCGCGCCGGTCGCGGTCATGCCGACGAAGATCGGCCCCGACCAGGCCCGGATCGCGCCTGAGGTCTTCTCCCCAAGCGCGGTGTGGGCCTCGTCGCAGATAACGATCGTGTACGCGTCGGAGATCCGCCCCGCGTTGCGCACGAACCACTGATAGGTCTCGACGGTGACCGGACCGTTGGTCGCGTCCTCGCCGTCGAGCAGCGGGGCGCACAGGCGGTCGCGGTAGCCGCGATCGCGCAGCTCGCCGATGAACTGGTCGACCAGGTTGCGCCGGTGGGTGAGGATGAGCACCCCGCCGCTGCGGCTCGCCTCGACGAAGCCGAGCGCGGCGACCGTCTTGCCCGCGCCGGTCGCGTGCTCGAACCAGAAGCGCTTGGCCGCATTGGGGTCCTCGGGCTGCTCGGCGAGCTGGGAGTCCTCCTCGTCGCTCTCCTCGTGCCAGTCCTGGGGCTCCTCGTCCTCTTCGGCCTCCTCCTCGACGTCCTCGACGTCCTCGACGTCCTCGTCGTCGAGGTCGGCGTCATCCTCGGGTTCCTCGCCGCGGTCGTCCTCGGGCGTCAGATCGGCCGGCGCCGGGTCGTCATCGGCCTCGAGGTCGACCTCGACGGGGGCGGCGTCGCCGCCCTCGGTGCCGCGCTGGGCCTCGGCGAGCAGCGCGGTGAGCGTCCCGGAGAGCGCGTCGACCTGGTGGGCGGAGAGCACGGTGCCGTCGACGAGGTGGGGCTCCTCCTCGGAGAGCAGGCGCTCGAGACCAAGCAGCAGGCTGAACGCGTGTCGCCAGGCGACCGACGGAGTCGTGCGCCCCTCGGCGACCTCGGCGACCGCCGCGTCGAGGGCGCGGCGCCCCGGCTTGCCGGGGTAACGGGGGTCCTCGATCGAGTCGCCCTCGTGGACGAACTGCTCGTGGGTGAGCAGTTCGGCGCGCGCGATCGCGTCAGCGGTGGGAGATGGGGTGCTGGCACCCATGGTTGATGGCAGATTGGCTGAGGGTGAGCGAGCCGCGGTGGCACTTCGAGCGGCTCGTCGCGGTCGGATGCGGCCGCGGGAAGGAGTCTTCGTGAGGCGCTCCGCGGCAATCACACCGGGAGCTAACGATTATTTAAGCAGATCACCCCGGACGGACGTGCCGCGAGGCCGACCGGGGAGCGTGTGGCAAGCTGTCGGCGTGCGTTTCGACCTGTGGCTGGTGGTGCTCGCGATCCCGTTCGGGCTCCTCATCGGCGGCTGCGGGACGACGCTGTCGCGTGATCCCGGACCGAGCGTGGCCACCATCCGCGCGGGCTTCCGCGGCTCCCCGGCGCCGTTGGCGGCGATCCACGATCAGGCCGATCAGATCCTCGGCGGGGGGGCGACGGCGTTCGAGGCGCGTCTGCGCGCGCTCCGCGGACATCCGGTCATCGTCAACCTGTGGGCCTCGTGGTGCGGGCCGTGCGAGACCGAGTTCCCGGTCTATCAGAAGGTCGCCGCGCAGTACGGGCGCCGGATCGCCTTCCTCGGCGTCGACGAGAGCGACACGCGCGGCAACGCCCGGGCGTGGCTGAAGCGCTTTCCGGTGACCTATCCGAGCTATTTCGATCCCCGGCGCGCCATCGACGTGAAGCTGGTCACGATCGCCGGGACTCCGCAGACGTTCTACTTCAACGCGCGGGGTCACGAGGAGTACGACAAGGCCGGTCCCTACACATCGGCCGCCTCGCTGAAGCATGACATCCACACCTATCTGGGGATCGGGTGAGCGACGCCGCCACGATCGAGATCCGACGTGCGCACGGCGAGCAGGAGATGGCGCAACTGCTCCAGATCCGCCACGACGTCTTCTGCGTCGAGCAGGGCGTCCCCCAGCGTGAGGAGCTCGACGGCCGTGACGGGGAGGCGGTCCACCTGGTCGCCGTCCAGGACGGCACGGTGCTCGCCACCTGCCGGCTGCTGTTCATCGGTCCCACCGTGCAGTTCAGCCGTCTCGCGGTCCGTGAGAGCGCGCGCCGGCGCGGCGTGGCCAGCCGGCTGCTCGCGCTCGCCGACGAGGAGTCCCGCGCGGTGGGTGCCCGCCGGCTCGTGCTCCACGCCCAGACCTACGCCCGCTCGCTGTACGACGCCGCGGGCTACGTGACCCGAGGCCGCGTGTTCATGGAGGCGGGTATCGAGCATGTCGCCATGGAGAAGGTGCTCTGAGCCGCGACTTCGGCTCCTTGCCGACCCGACGATCGGGCGGTGTCGGCCGGTCGTCAGGTCGACGGGTCGGGGCGCTGAACACTCGGATCGAGCCCGTGTGGGGTGGCGGGGGGGGGGGGGGGGGGGGGGGGCTGCCCCCTCGCTTCTGGCCGCCCCCCCCCGGCCCGGGCTCGCCCCAGCTTCGCGCGCGCAGGCTCCACTCGCGATCGGACTCGCCGGCGGTGAGGAACAGCCCCGAGGCGTTGTCCAGACGCGCGGGGCCCACCTGTTGCGCCCGGGGGGTGCCCGGCGAGGTGATGCGACTGGGCAGGTCGAGCTCACGGGTGAGCCGTCCAAGGTCGGCGTCGGTCATCGCAGACGCGAAGCGGATCTCGAACAGGTCGACGGGCATCTGTCTGCGTGATCGGGTTGTGCTCATCGCGGTCGCCCGGGTCGCGTCGCGGCGTCCGTCGGCTCACTCGCCGAAGCGACGGCCATCTGGCCCGAGCCGTTCTTCGCTGACGGCTCGACCGTCGGCGGCGAGGGCTGGGAATGGAGGTCTGGCGTCTCCATATGCGCTTCGGTGCCGTGTGGAGTGAGGAAGGCGATCCCCACCACGACCATCAGCGTGATCCCGCTGCCGAGGACGGCGAGCAGGACGTTGATGGCGCTCATGTCCGCCGGCCCGGCGCCACCATCAGAAAGGCGCCGGCCGCCAGGATCGAGGGCACCCACAGGCCGACGAACAGTCCGTACTGCCGGTCACCCGTGAACCACAGGGTGACCGACAGCACGAACGAGGCGAAGGCCGCGAGCATGAACAGCGTGACTCCTTGCCGCGTGCGGTCCATGACGTTCTAGGCCTCGGCGAGGACCTTGAGCCGGGCGAGCGAGTCGGAGGCTTCACGCTCCGCGCGCCCGGACACGACATGACCGGCGGCCGCACCGACCTCGCCACCGGGCAGCTCGAAGTCGTTCTCGTAGGTGAAGCGGGTTCCGCCGTCGTGCTCGGCCAGCGAGTACTTCGTGTGGGCGGTGGTGCCGGCCGGTCCGGTGCCGTCCCACGCGAGCGTGTGCGGTCCGTCGACCTCGGCGGCGGTCCACTCCACCGCGAACGGGGTGCCGGCGACCGCCAGGGTCTGCGCGAATTGGGTTCCCGCGGAGATCTCGGTCGGTGGCGGCGTCGGGAACTCCCGGTGGATGGTCACCCAGTCGCCAAGTCGTTTGAGGTCGGTGGCGACGTTCCATACGTCCTGGATGGGCGCATCGATGTCGATGGATGTCGTGACGTGGGTCATAAGACCCTCCCGTGATGGATCCGATGGTGCGCGGCTGTGGGCCACAGCCACTGCCCCGAGGTGAGTCGTCACCCGACCGCGTGCGCGCCTCCCGCTCGGGTCGGGCGCGTGCTCTGAGCACGGTCAAGCGTGCTGTTCGACGCGACGAGCGGCGAACGGCTGACGCGCGTTCGATCGCCGCATGCGGACGAGAACGTCCGCATGACTGATGTCGCTCGGTGAGCCCAGTCTTCGCGAGCACCGTCGCTGCGAAGACGAGAAGTCAAATTCTGCTGCTCACGCCAAGAGTTGGAGCGTGGACCTCAGTGTGGAGCTCCCGTCACCTGAACATAGCGAATCTCAACAGCGTGTCAAGCAAACCGCTACAGGCTGTTGAACGAAGGTTCCGCGTCGGACGCTTTCCGCTCACCATCGATGGGGCGACGAAGGGAGACCCCGCCCCGGCGCGAGCTCAGCAGTCGAGGATCGACAACGTCGGATCGAGCCGCGAGAGCTCTACGCGGTCGGAGCTGATCACGGTCGCCGAGTAGCGCCGGGCGGCGATCACGACGGAGGCGTCGACCACGTCACCGGACGACGCTGCGCCGCAGAGCATCCCCGTCGCTCGCGCCACCGCGTCGGTGAGTGCCTCGACGGACACCTCGTCGGCGTCGAGCAGCCGGGCTACTCGTGCCTGTCGCGCTCCGTCGCGCCACGTCTGCGCGCCGACTCCCGCCGGAACGATGATCCGGCGGCCATCCCGACG
>CAXTTD010000116.1:0-5633 GCA_964246945.1 uncultured Solirubrobacteraceae bacterium
GCGGGCGCCTGCGACCAGCGCCCCGCCCGGCGGCCCCCGCGGCGTTGCCCGCCGCGCCCGCGGCGGGCTCGGCCTGGGCATCGCCACGCTCTACATGAGCGTGATCGTCCTCATCCCGCTTGCCGCGGTCGTGGTCAAGGCGTTCTCGCAGAGCCCGAGCGCGCTGTGGACGTCGATCTCCAACACCGAGTCGGTGAAGGCGCTCGTGACCACGATCCTGGCCGCGCTGCTCGTCGCGCTCATCAGCGCGGTCATGGGGACGCTCGTTGCCTGGGTCCTCGTGCGCGACGAGTTCCCGGGCAAAGCGATCGTCAACGCCCTCATCGACCTGCCGTTCGCGATGCCCACGATCGTGGCCGGGCTCACCCTGCTCGTGCTCTACGGCCCGAGCAGCCCGCTGCACATCCACCTCGCCTTCACCCGGGCGATCGTGATCGTGGCGCTCATGTTCGTCACGCTGCCCTTCGTCGTGCGTTCGGTTCAGCCGGTGCTGCACGAGCTCGACCGAGAGGCGGAGGAGGCCGCCGCGTCGCTGGGCGCCGGCAACGCGACGATCTTCCGCCGCGTCATCCTGCCCGCGTTGCGTCCCGCGATCCTGTCGGGTGCCGCGCTGTCGTTCGCGCGCGCGGTGGGCGAGATCGGCTCGCTGCTGATCATCGTCAGCAAGGTCCCGATCGCCTCGATCGTCATCTACAACGACATCGAGTCCGACTCCCCGCACGCGGCGTCGTCGCTGTCGATCGTGCTCATGGCGCTTTCGCTGGTCGTCCTGTTCGCCATCCGCCGCCTCGGAGGCCGCGTTGCCCATTAGCCGTCGCACCCGCTGGGGACTGCGCTACATCGCGCTGCTGTACCTCGCGCTGCTGCTCATCCTGCCCGTCGCCGTCGTGTTCGTGAAGACCTTCGAGCACGGGTTCTCCGACGCCTGGGGCTGGATGACGACGCCGGCTGCGATCAGCGCGTTGTGGCTGTCGGTGCTGATGGCCATCATCGCCGTCCCGCTCAACACCCTGTTCGGCGTCGTCACCGCGCTCATCCTCGTGCGCCGGCGCGGGCGTCTGGCGGCGATCCTCGACGCGTTCATCGATCTGCCGTTCCTCGTCTCGCCGGTGATCATCGGGCTCGCGCTCACGCTCGTCTACGGCATCCACGGCTGGTTCGGCACCTGGTTCGCCGATCGCGGGATCCAGATCATCTTCGCGCCCACCGGCATGGTGCTCGCGACCGTGTTCGTCTCGCTGCCGTTCGTCGTGCGGGAGGTCGCCCCGGTGCTCGTCGAGGTCGGCGATCAGCAGGAGCAGGCCGCGGCGACGCTCGGCGCCAGCGGCTGGCAGACCTTCTGGCGTATCACCCTGCCCTCGATCCGCTGGGGCGTCCTGTACGGCGTCATCCTCTCCACCGCCCGCGCGCTCGGTGAGATCGGCGCCGTGCTCGTCGTCTCCTCGAACATCCCGGGCTCGACGCTCACGCTGCCGCTGCTCGTCTACCAGCGCGACCAGCAGCTCGGACCGGCGGCGGGGACGAGCGCCTACGCCGCCGCTACCGAACTTGCGGTCATCTCGCTCGTCGTGCTGCTCGTCATGACCATCATCTCACCGCGAAGGGACCGTGCCTCATGAGCATCGAGATCACCGACATCTCCAAACGGTTCGGCGACTTCACCGCCCTGGAGTCGGTGTCCCTGGAGGTGCGTGACGGATCCCTCACCGCGCTGCTGGGACCCAGCGGCTCGGGTAAGTCGACGCTGCTGCGGATTATCGCCGGGCTCGAGCTGCCCGACTCCGGGACGATCCTCATCGACGGGCGCGACGTGAGCCAGGTGACGCCGCAGAAGCGCGATATCGGCTTCGTCTTCCAGCACTACGCGGCGTTCGCGCACATGAGCGTGCGCGACAACGTCGCGTTCGGGCTGAAGATCCGCAAGCGACCCAAGGCCGAGGTGAAGGCCAAGGTCGACGAGCTGCTCGAGCTCGTCGGTCTCGCGAAGTGGGCCGACCAACGCCCCGCCCAGCTCTCCGGCGGCCAGCGCCAGCGGATGGCGCTCGCCCGCGCGCTCGCCGTCGCGCCCAAGGTGCTGCTGCTCGACGAGCCGTTCGGCGCCCTCGACGCGGTCGTGCGGGCCGAGCTGCGGGCGTGGCTGCGCCGCCTGCACGACGAGCAGGGCACGACGACCGTGCTCGTCACCCACGACCAGGAGGAGGCGATGGAGATCTCCGACCGGATCGCGGTGATGAGCCACGGTCAGATCGAGCAGGTCGGGTCCCCGCGCGAGATCTACGACTCCCCGACCAACGAGTTCGTGATGGGTTTCGTGGGGCCGGTGAGCCGGGTCGGCGCCTCGCTCGTGCGCCCCCACGACGTGACCCTGTCGCTCACCCCGCGCGAGGACGCGCTGGAGGCGATGGTGCGCCGCGTCGTGCACCTCGGCTTCGAGGTCCGGGTAGAGCTCGAGCTCGACGACGGTACGACGACCCAGGCCCAGGTGACCCGCGCCCAGGCGCACGAGCTCGAGCTCACCGGCGGCGAGATCGTGTGGGTGCGCCTGCCCCAGGCGGCGGCGAGCACGCCCAGCCTCGTGTCATAGATCGTCCTCGATCGTTCGTCCGGTCCGGCGCGGCGACGGTCGTCCATCCGTCCACCGCGGGTCAAGTCAGGCGCCCAGCGGCCGATCCAATCCGGGTTGAGCGTCTGGTCACCCCCATCTCAGCCGCCGTGGCCGGGTTCGGCGTTTATACATGGCCTGCGCACCGAGCGCGCGGAGCGCACGGTCACCGAGACCCGTTTCGCCGAGCTGCGGTCGCTCGCGGTCACGGCTGAACGAGGGCTCGACAGCGCCCAGGGCCATCCCGAGCGCGTCGGCGCCACCGCGCTCGCGATTGCCCGCCGGCTCGGGCTCGACCCGTTCGCCGCCGTGTGCCTCGGGCAGGCCGCGCCGCTGCACGACATCGGCAAGCTCGCGGTGCCCGACACGATCCTGCGCACGCCGGGACCGCTCACCGCCGCCCAGTTCGAGATCGTCAAGCGCCACACCACCGCCGGCGCGCAGATGCTCTCGGGCAGCGGCTCGCGGCTGCTGGGGCTCGCCCGCGAGGTCGCCCTCACCCACCACGAGCGCTTCGACGGCGGCGGCTATCCGTACGGCCTGGCCGGTGCCGAGATCCCGCTGAGCGGTCGCATCGTGGCCCTCGCCGACGTGTTCGATGCGCTCACCCACGCCCGTCCCTACAAGGACGCGTGGCCGATCGCCGAGGCCGTCCGGGAGGTCCGCCGGCTGCGCGGCGCCCAGTTCGATCCCGCCGTGCTCGACGCCTTCCTGTCGGTGATCGGCGAGGTGACGCTCGCGCGTCCCGAGCTCGCCGACGCCGCCTGAGGCGCCGGCGCTCGGCTCACGCTCAGCGGGTGCTCCAAGCGCCGGGGTCCTCGGTGAGCTCGGTGACAGCCGTGGGCAGCGTGCCGCCGGCGACGTCGGCGACACTCGTGCTCTCGAGGACGCGGCGGAGGTTCGCACGGACCGCAATCCACACCGCGGGCAGCGCGGCGGCGGCGCCGGCGTAGTCGGCGTCCTCCGGCGGTCCGCCCCGCACGCTCGCCAGCGGGCCCTCGACGGCGCGGATCACGTCGGCGACCGTCACCTCGGCGGCGGGTCGCGCGAGCCGGAAGCCGCCGTCAGCGCCGCGATGGCTGCGCACGATCCCGGCATGGCGCAGCTCACCGAGGATGTTCTCCAGGAAGTTGAGCGGGATGCCCTGCGCGGTGGCCAGGCGCTCGGCCTTCACCGGCTTCTCGCCGTCGGCAGCCGCAAGCTCGGCAACCGCCCGTACCGCGTAGTCCGCCTTGGCCGAGATCCGCATAGGTCCGGTTGAGATTACGCGGTTGCCCGGGGGAAACCGTAGACGTCAGCGAGCTCGGGATCCTTGGCGGCGAGCATCTCGGCGAGATCGACCATCACCTTGGCCTGCTTCCAGCTCGCGTCGTCCTGCATCTTGCCATCGATCATGTGCACGCCGGCGCCGTCAGGGATCGCCTCGAGCACCCGTTTGGCGAACGCGACCTCGTCGGGGTCGGGGCTGAACACCTTCTTGGCCACGGCGATCTGCGACGGGTGCAGCGACCACGCGCCGACGCAGCCGAGGATGAACGCGGCCCGGAACTGGGCCTCGCATGCCTCGAGGTCGCGGATGTCGCCGAACGGCCCGTAGAACGGGAGGATCCCCGTCGCGGCGCAGGCGTCGACCATGCGGGCGATCGAGTAGTGCCAGGGGTCCTGCTGAACGCTCACGCGAGGGCCCGCCGGGTCTTCGGGGTCGGGATCGCCGAGCGAGCGGTAGCCGGGGTGCCCGCCGCCGACGCGGGTGGTCTTCATCCGGCGCGAGGCGGCGAGGTCGGCAGGCCCGAGGCTCATCCCCTGCATGCGGGGGCTTGCGGCGGCGATCGCCTCGACGTTGACCACGCCGAGGCTCGTCTCGAGCAGGGCGTGGACGAGGATCGGGCGCTCAAGGCCGGCCTTCGCCTCGAGCTGGGCGAGCAGCCGGTCGACGTAGTGGATGTCCCACGGGCCCTCGACCTTGGGGACCATGATCACGTCGAGGCGGTCTCCGATCTCGCTCACCAGCGTCGTGAGGTCCTCGAGCACCCAGGGGGACTCGAGCGCGTTCACGCGCGTCCACAGCTGGGTGGACCCGAGCTCCATCTCGGCACCGACCTTGACCAGACCCGCCCGGGCGGCCGCCTTGCGCTCCACCGGCACCGCGTCCTCGAGGTTGCCGAGCAGGATGTCGACGGTCGGTGCGATGTCCGGCACCTTGGCCACCATCTTCTCGTTGGAGAAGTCGAGGAAGTGGATCATCCGCGAGGGGAGGATCGGGATCTCGATGATCGGGTCGGGGGCGCCGATCGCCAGCGGCCGTCCGAAATCGCGGGGGTTGCGCACGTCATGGTCTCCTGGTCGGGGGGCCGAACCGTACCGATGATCGATCCCTGGCATCCTCGACGGCCGTCTGCCGATCTCGAGACAGGAGTCCCCGCGATGCCCGACGTCGATACCGACCAGCTCACCCGAGAGGCGAGCGGCGCCCACCCCTACGGCCGCTATCTCGAGGAGTTCGAGGTGGGTGACGTGTACAAGCACTGGCCGGCCAAGACGGTCACCGAGGCCGACGACCATCTGTTCTGCCTGATCACCATGAACCACCATCCGCTGCACCTCAACGACGTGTACGCCGCCGGCACCCAGCAGGGGCGCAACGTCGTCGTGGGGCCCTACGTGTACTCGCTGGCGCTCGGCATGTCGGTCTCCGACGTGAGCGGCAAGGCGATCGCCAACCTCGCCACCGAGGAGCTCAGCCATCCCAACCCGGTGTTCCACGGCGACACCCTGTACGCCGAGACCGAGGTGCTCGAGAGGCGCGAGTCGAGCTCCAAGCCCGACCGCGGGCTGGTGAAGGTCCACACCCGGGTGCTCAACCAGGAGGGCACGCTCGTCGCCGAATTCAAGCGGCTCGTGCTCGTCCCCAAGCGTCCGGCATGACCCGCCGGACGGGCCGATGCGCCAAAGCTCACAAACTCTCGGCACATGTGAGCGCTCACACCTGGTGTGAGCGCTGACCTGCCGTTTTGCAGCGGGTCTTCCACCG
>CAXTTD010000116.1:5643-8647 GCA_964246945.1 uncultured Solirubrobacteraceae bacterium
GGCCGCGCCGCCCGGAGGGATTGTGTTCCGCACCCCACCCCCCACACCCCCCCCCCACTGGTCCCCGCCCACCCGGGGGGGGGGCCCTGACCTGCCGTTTTGCAGCGGGTCTTCCACCGGTACGCTGCCGGGCACCCCTTTTCGTCATCAGGTAAGGAGTTTCGACTGAACATGGCCAACACCGCACCGCAGCATCACGCGACAACGGAGCACGCCGGACTGCGGGCCTGGGTCGACGAGGTCGCCGCCCTCACCCAGCCCGACGACATCTACTGGTGCGACGGCTCGGCGGATGAGTACGACCAGCTCGCGCAGCTGCTCATCGACAAGGGAACCTTCCAGAAGCTCTCGGAGACCAAGCGGCCGAACTCCTACCTCGCGCTCTCCGATCCCGGCGACGTGGCCCGGGTCGAGGACCGCACGTTCATCTGCTCCGCGCACGAGGCCGACGCCGGTCCCACCAACCACTGGCGTGACCCCGGCGAGATGCGCGAGATGCTCTCCGGCCTGTTCCGGGGCTGCATGCGCGGGCGCACCATGTACGTGGTGCCGTTCTCGATGGGCCCGCTCGGCTCTCCGATCGCCCATCTCGGGGTCCAGCTCACCGACTCGCCCTACGTCGCCGCCTCGATGCGGATCATGACCCGCATGGGCCAGCCGGCGCTCGACGTGCTCGGCACCGACGGCGAGTTCGTCCCCTGCGTGCACTCGGTGGGTGCCCCGCTGCTCGACGGCGCGCCGGACGTCCCGTGGCCGTGCAACGCCGACAACAAGTACATCGTGCACTTCCCCGAGAGCCGCGAGATCTGGTCCTACGGCTCGGGCTACGGCGGCAACGCGCTACTCGGCAAGAAGTGCTTGGCCCTGCGCATTGCCTCGGTGATGGCCCACGACGAGGGCTGGATGGCCGAGCACATGCTGATCCTCAAGCTCACCTCACCGGAGGGGGTCGTGAAGTTCATCGCGGCGGCGTTCCCGAGCGCCTGCGGCAAGACGAACCTCGCGATGCTGGTGCCGACGCTGCCGGGGTGGAAGGTCGAGACGGTCGGGGACGACATCGCCTGGATGAAGTTCGGGGAGGACGGCCGGCTGTACGCGGTCAACCCCGAGGCGGGGTTCTTCGGCGTCGCCCCCGGTACCGGGGCGCGCACCAACCCCAACGCGATCGACACCATCAGCCGCGACACCGTGTTCACCAACTGCGCCCGCACCGACGACGGCGACGTGTGGTGGGAGGGAATGACCGGCGAGCCGCCGGCGCACGCGATCGACTGGCACGGCGAGGACTGGACCCCGGACTCCGAGACGCCCGCCGCACACCCCAACGCCCGCTTCACCGTTCCGGCGGCGAACTGCCCCTCGATCGCCCCCGAATGGGAGGACCCCGCCGGGGTGCCGATCGACGCGATCCTGTTCGGTGGGCGTCGCGCCTCGGTGGTGCCGCTCGTGCACGAGGCCCGCGACTGGGAGCACGGGGTGTTCCTCGGCTCAATCATGTCCTCGGAGACGACCGCTGCCCAGGCGGGGGCGGTCGGTCAGCTGCGCTTCGACCCGATGGCGATGCTGCCGTTCTGCGGCTACAACATGGGCGATTACTTCGCCCACTGGCTGGCCGTCGCCGGCCGCGACGGCGCCCAGATGCCGAAGGTGTTCTACGTGAACTGGTTTCGCAAGGACGCGAACGGGTCGTTCATGTGGCCGGGTTACGGCGAGAACTCGCGGGTGCTCGCCTGGGCGTTCGGCCGACTCACCGGGGAGGCCGAGGCGGTGGAGACGCCGATCGGCCTGCTGCCGCCCGCCGACGCGCGCGGCATCGACCGCGCCGGCCTCGAGATCTCCGACGCGACCATGTCCGATCTGCTCGAGGTCGACGTCGCCGGCTGGCTCGCCCAGCTGCCGCAGGTCAAGCAGCACTACGCCGAGTTCGGCGAGTCGCTGCCAGCGGCGCTGCGCGCCCAGCTCGAGGCGTTCGAGGAGCGGCTGAAGAACGCGTGAAGAACCCTGGGTACGCGGCGCCGCCCGCCTGCGGGCCGCGTACCCTGAAGGCCCGTGAGTCTCGGCTTCATCCCCTCGGACGCGTGCGTGCTCGTCGTCCAGGCGGGAATGGTGCTCGCGCCGCGGCGGCTCGGGAGCGAGGACCGGCTCGGTCGTCTCGCCGCGCGCCTGCAGAGCCGCTGGTGGGCGCTCGTGCCGCTCGGCTCGATCGTCGTCGTCATCTTCGCCATCCAGGCGGCGTCGGGGGTCGCTGACGGGCTCACCTGGCTGTCGCTGATCGCCATCCCGATCCTCGCCACGTTCGCCTTCGGATGGGCGGTGCGGGGCGCGCGCTGGTGGATCGGCGCGCTCGCCGGGCCGCTGCTCGCGCTCGCCTGGCTCTCGCCGCACACCCTGTGGGGGCAGGGCGCGGCGACGCTGCTCACCGCGATCAGCTGCGTGACCCTGGGGGTGCTGCTCGCCGCGGTGTGCCCGCCGAGCTGGCTGAAGGTGGGAATCGTGCTGATGGCCCTCGGCGACTCCTACCTGGTGCTCACCGATCTGCTGCAGGCGCCCAACAACACCCTTGTCGCCGCCGCCCCGCACGTCGGCGGCGTTCAGCTGCCCCAGCTGCAGGGGATCACCTTCGGCGACATCCTGCTCGGCTACGGCGACGTGTTCGTCGCCGCGCTGCTCGGGGGCGTGCTCGCCCGGCAGGGCCGCGCCCAGGGGCCGATGGCGCTGCTCACGCTGGCCCTCGCGGGCGCCTTCGACCTGCTGTTCTTCGTGCTCTCCGAGCTGCCGGCGACGGTGCCGGTGGCGCTCGCGATGCTCGCCGGCGAGGCGTGGCTGTGGTCTTCGCGACGGCGCTCGGCGGCGCGTGGGCGCCCGCGGGCCGGGGTCGCTCAGTGGCGGTCGTCGCCGGTGGCCGCCGGCGGGCGGGCCTCCTCGGCGAGCGAGGTGATCGCGAGCGAGCCGCGGGCGGCCTCCACGAGCACCTCGGTGGCCTCCTCGGCCGCCCGGGAGTAGA
>CAXTTD010000117.1:0-8588 GCA_964246945.1 uncultured Solirubrobacteraceae bacterium
GCTCGCCCCCGAGGCGCCCGCCGCCGAGGACTTCGACGTCGTCCTCGATGGGATCGGCGGCGCCGTGCTCGGCACCGCGCTGCAGCGGGTCGCCCCGGCGGGCACGGTGGTGAGCTACGCCTCGACGGTCGCCGAGCCGGTGAGCTACCCAGCGCGCGCGCTGTTCGCGCGGGCGCCCGGCGCCCGGCTCTACGGGCTGTACCTGTTCGCCGAGCTCGCGCATACCGGTGGCGGCGCACCGGGCCTCTCCCGGCTCGCTGAGCTGGTCGCCGCGGACCGTCTGCGCCCCGAGGTGGGTCTCACCCGGTCGTGGGGCGAGGCCGGTGAGGCAATCGAGGCGCTGCTCGCCCGCCGGGTCGCCGGCAAGGCCGTTCTCATCGTCGATTGAGACCCGACCGTTATCGCCTGTTTAGGGAGGTTGGCGCAGACCGGCCGGGAGCCGTACTCTGTCGGCTCTGGGAACATCTGGGAAACACGAACCTCTTGGAGGAGGATCTGTGAGGAAATATCTACGGCCACTGGGGGCGTTGCTGCTCGCGGCCATCGCCGCGTTCGCGGTGAGTGCATGCGGCTCGAGCTCGAACAGCTCGAGCAGCTCGAGCGGAGGCAGCGCCGGCAGCAGCACGTCGGCGAGCGCCGGTGCCTCCGGCGGCACCATCAACATGGTTGCCGGCGTCTACCCGCAATCGCTCGACCCCGGGTACGACTACACGACGCAGGGCGCCGAGACCAACTGGCTCGTCTACACCGGACTGACGACCTACGGACACGGGAGCGGCAAGGCCGGTGAGACCCTCATCCCGGGCCTCGCCACCGCACTGCCCAAGATCACGGACGGCGGCAAGACCTACACCGTCACCCTGCGCAAGGGGCAGGTGTACTCCAACGGCGCGCCGGTGAAGGCGTCCGACTTCACGTTCACCTTCGAGCGTGCGGTGAAGATCCCCTGGGGCGGCTCGGGCGAGTTCATGACCCCCCGGGTCGTGGGCGCGGCGGCGTACGCCGCCGGCAAGGCGAAGACGATCTCGGGCATCGTCACCAACGACAAGACCGGCAAGATCGTCATCCACCTCACCGCGCCCTACGGCGCATTCGACAACGTGCTCGCCGAGCCGGCGCTGGGCCTGATCCCGGCCGGCAGCGCACCGTTCAAGAACGATCCGCTGCACCCGCCGCCCGGCGACGGGCCCTACATGGTCCCGCACTCGAGCATCGTGGTGAACCAGGCCTACGACGTGGACAAGAACCCCAAGTGGAAGCCCCTGCCGGGTATTCCGGCCGGCCACGTGAACATCGACGTCAAGGTCTCGGCCAACGTCACCTCCAACGCGGAGGCGGTGCTCAACAACACGGCCGACGTGTTCGACTGGGCCGACACCATCCCGGGCAGCCTGCTGCCCCAGATCAGCTCCAAGGCGTCGAGCCGCTTCAAGCTCGTCAACCTCGGCGGCTCGGTGTACTACTTCTTCCTGAACTCCCAGGAGAAGCCGTTCAACAACCAGCTCGCGCGGGAGGCGGTCGTCACCGGCCTCAACGAGGAGGCGTACAACCGCGAGGGCTCGGGAACGCTCGCTGCGGCGTGCTTCTTCCTGCCGCCCGCGGTCGCCGGTCACCCGACGACCAAGTGCCCGTACGGTACCCCCGGGACCGGGAACCTGGCCAAGGCCAAGGCGCTGGTGAAGCAGTCCGGCGAGGCGGGCGCCAAGGTCACCGTGTGGTCGGAGACCCGCGCGCCGCGCCAGCAATGGGCGGCGACCTACACCCAGTACCTGAATCAGATCGGATTCAAGGCCACCCAGAAGATCATCGCGGACGCGACGTACTTCTCGACGATCGGGGAGGAGAAGCAGCTGCATCCCCAGACCGGCTTCGCCGACTGGAACCAGGACTTCCCCAACCCGATCGACTTTTACGGGGTCCTCCTGGACGGCAGCTCGATCCTGCCGACCAACAACGAGAACTTTGGGGAGACCAACGACCCGAAGATCAACGCCGAGGTCACCAAGCTGGGCGTGATCCCGACCACGCAGCTCCAGAAGAACGGAACCGCATGGCAGAAGCTCGACGAGTACACGGCCAAGAAGGCCTACGCCGCCGTCTTCGGCTACGAGAAGTTCCCGTTCTTCACCTCTGACCGGATGGACTACTCGGCACTGAAGCTGAGCCCCATCTACGGCTGGGACTTCGATACGTTCCAGCTGAAGTAGCGCGGCGGTGAGCGGCCGGGACAGTTAGTCTGTCCCGGCCGAGCTGCCCTTCTTCATGTCGACCTCCTCACCTCGAGACAGCCTCGCCGGCACCGAGCTCGCCACCGACCCGGGGGCGGGGTTCCCCGGCGCCGACGAGCCGCAGCTCGGGCCGGGCGCCGGGCCCTGGAAGCTGGCCTGGCGGCGGCTGCGTCGCAACAAGGTCGCCCTGTTCTTCGGCGGGATCTTCCTGCTGATCGTGATCCTCTGCCTGCTCGCGCCGGTGTACTCGAAGGACATCGCCCACGTGAGCCCCAACGTCGGCAACGTCACCGGCACGATCAAGATCGGCGGCAAGGTCCGGGACATCGTGAGCCCCACGGGGATCCCGATCGGCCCCACCTGGCACCTCTCCAAGTACTTCCTGGGCGCGGACTCCAACGGGCGCAACACCGCGGTGCGCCTGCTCTACGGCGGGCGCAACTCGCTGCTCATCGGGGCGGAGGCGACGGTCCTCATCATGATCGTCGGCATCACCCTCGCTCTCATCGCCGGCTACTTCCGCGGCATCACCGACGGCGTCATCAGCCGCTGCATGGACGTCCTGTGGGCGTTCCCGGCGCTGCTGCTCGGCCTCACCCTGGGCTCGATCATCGCCGTCGGTGGCATCGGACCGGTCAAGGGCAACCATCTGTGGATCCCGGCGCTCGTCATCGGGGTGGTCTACATCCCCTACGTGGAGAAGCCGATCCGCGGCCAGGTGCTCCAGCTGCGCGAGCGCGACTTCATCGACGCCGCCCGCCAGCAGGGGCTCTCGCACGCCCGGATCATGTTCGGCGAGATCCTGCCCAACCTCAGCTCCTCGATCGTGGTGTTCGTGCCGCTGATCCTCGCCAACTCGATCCTGCTCGAGGCGGGGCTCTCCTACCTCGGCGTGGGCGTGCAGCCGCCCAACCCGTCGTGGGGCAACATGATCTCCGACGGTCTGAACTACATCCCGGCGGCGTTCGCCGACGTGCTCGCGCCGGGGATCATGCTCGTGCTCACGGTGCTGTCGATGAACCTGTTCGGCGACGGACTGCGCGACGCGCTCGATCCGCGCTCCAAGATCCGCGTGGACCACTGATCCGTGCTGCGCTTCATGGTCCGCCGGCTGTTCGCGATGGCGCTCGTGATGATCGCCATCTCGATCCTCACCTTCCTGCTGTTCGAGGCGATCCCCAACGGCAGTCCGGCCTACCGCCTCGCCGGGCGCAGTGCGACCGCGGCGGAGATCCACCAGATCAACGTCGAGTACGGCTTCAACAAGCCGATCTACGTCCAGTACGTGAAGACGATGGACCAGATCTTCACCGGTAAGTCGGTCTCGATCATCCAGGGCTACAACGTCGACCACCAGATCCTGCATGACCTCCCGGTGACCCTGTCGCTCGCCATCGGTGCCGGGATCATCTGGATGCTCGCCGCGGTGCTGATCGGCACCATCACCGCGGTCAAGGCGGGCAAGTACACCGACCGCGTACTCAACGTGCTCGCGATGATCGGGGTGTCGTTTCCGCCGTTCTTCCTCGGCGCGGTGTTCCTGGAATACCTCTGTTACAAGAGCAACATCTTCCCCACCGGCGGCTACGTCTCGCTCACCTCGAACCCCGCTCAGTGGGCGCTGCACCTCGTGCTGCCGTGGGTCACGCTCGCGGTCCTGTTCGTCGGCTTCTACTCGCGCGTGCTGCGCTCGAACATCCTCGACGCGCTCAACGAGGACTACGTGCGGACCGCGCACGCCAAGGGGCTGTCCGACCGCCAGGTGCTCATCCGCCACACCCTGCGCAACTCGCTGATCCCGATCATCTCGCTGTTCGGCCTCGACTTCGCGGCCATCATCGGCGGCGGGGCGATCCTCGTCGAGTCGGTGTACAACCTCCCGGGCGTCGGGCTTCTCACCTACCAGGCGCTCCAGCGGCTCGACATCACACCGATCCTCGTCGTGGTGCTGCTCACCGCGTTCGCCGTCGTGCTGCTCGCGGCGCTCATCGACATCCTCTACGCGTACCTCGATCCGCGGATCCGCCTCTCGTGAGTTCGGCCGGCGACGCGCTGCTCGAGGTTGACGACCTGCACGTCTCCTTCCGTACCGAGGAGGGGACGGTGAAGGCCGTTGACGGCGTCACCTTCGGCGTGCGCCGCGGCGAGGTCGTCGCGATCGTCGGCGAGTCCGGCTCGGGCAAGTCGGTGACCGCGATGACGCTCATGGGGCTCACCCGGGGCCCCAACGCGCAGTTCACCGGGACGGCGACGTTCGAGGGCACCGAGCTGGTCACCGCCGGCGACGAGCAGCTGCGGAAGATCCGCGGGGCGGGGATCGCGATGGTGTTCCAGGATCCGATGAGCTCGCTGGATCCGGTGTACCGCGTCGGTCACCAGATCGTCGAGCAGATCCGCGTCCACGAGAAGATCTCCAAAGCGGCGGCGATGGACCGGGCGGTGACGATGATGGAACGCGTCGGCATCCCGCGCGCCAAGGAGCGCCTGCGCTCCTACCCGCACGAGTTCTCCGGCGGC
This sequence comes from uncultured Solirubrobacteraceae bacterium, assembly GCA_964246945.1. GTDB lineage: Bacteria > Actinomycetota > Thermoleophilia > Solirubrobacterales > Solirubrobacteraceae > Palsa-465. Next base: position 4,746 of record CAXTTD010000117.1, read on the forward strand.
ATGCGCCAGCGGGTGATGATCGCGATGGCGCTCTCCTGCTCGCCCTCGCTGCTGATCGCCGACGAGCCGACCACCGCGCTCGACGTGACGATCCAGGCCCAGATCCTCGACGAGCTGCGAGATCTGCGCGACCAGACGAGCGCCGGGATCATCCTCGTCACCCACGACCTGGGCGTGGTCGCCGACGTCGCCGACCGGGTGATCGTGATGTACGCCGGCCGGGTCGTCGAACAGGGTACGCTCGACGAGATCTTCTATGACCCCCAGCACCCCTACACGTGGGGCCTGCTCGGCTCGATCCCGTCGCTCGACACCGATCGCGTGGACCGGTTGCCCGCGATCCCCGGCCAGCCACCCTCGCTGCTGCGCCCGCCGGAGGGCTGCGCGTTTCGCCCGCGCTGCCCGCACGCCTTCGCGGACTGCGTCCGGATCCCGGAGCTGAAGAACCGCTCGCCGGAGAGCTCGGACTCACGGGACCGCTGCTTCCTCGAGCCCGCGGACAAGACACGGCTGCGGGTGGTCGGTGACCGGATCGGGCTCGCGGCGAGCGAGTCGGTCGGCGCCTGATGGCCGAGACGACGCCCACGACCGAAGACGCCGCCGACGGTCTGCCGCCTGCGGACTCCGGCCGGCTGCTCGAGGCCGATCACCTGAAGGTGCTGTTCCCGGTGAAGTCGGGGATCATCATCGATCGCACGGTCGCCCAGGTCCACGCCGTCGACGACGTCTCCTTCCACCTCGATCCGGGGGAGACGCTCGGGATCGTCGGCGAGTCGGGCTGCGGCAAGACGACCCTGATTCGAGCGCTCGTGCGGCTGATCGACGCCACCGGGGGATCGATTCGCTTCCGCGGCACCGACATCACGAAGGGCGGCCGGCGCCAGATGGAGCCGATCCGCCGGGAGATGCAGATGGTCTTCCAGGACCCGCAGGCGTCGCTGAACCCGCGCAAGCGCGTCGGGCAGATCCTCGCCACGCCGCTGGCGCTGCGCGGCGTGGGCCGCGGTGAGATCACCGCCGAGAGTCGCTCGCTGCTCGAGCGGGTCGGCCTCTCGACCGACGTCCTGAACCGGTTCCCGCACGAGTTCTCCGGCGGCCAGCGCCAGCGGATCGGGATCGCGCGGGCGCTCGCGGTCAACCCCCAGCTCGTCCTGCTCGACGAGCCGGTCTCCGCGCTCGACGTCTCGATCCAGGCCCAGGTCATCAACCTGCTCGACGACCTCCAGGACGAGCTCTCGCTCTCCTACGTGTTCGTCGCCCACGACCTCTCGGTGGTCCGGCACGTGAGCGACCGCATCCTCGTCATGTACCTCGGCAAGGTGATGGAGGTCTCGCCCGCCGAGGAGCTCTACCACAAGCCGATCCATCCCTACACCTCGGCGCTCATGGGCGCGATCCCGATCCCCGATCCCCGGCGCAACCGAGCCCGAGAGCGTCTGGTGGTCAGCGGCGAGCCGCCGAGCCCGATCGACCCGCCGGCCGGCTGCCGCTTCCACACTCGCTGCCCCCGGGCGACCGAGGTCTGCAGCGCCACCGAGCCGCCGCTCACCGAGTATGCGGGCGGGCATCTCGCCGCGTGTCACCACCCGCAGAACGTGAGCGGTGCTGAGATCTCGGGAGCATCGCGCTCGCCGGCCTCACCGGTGAGCGCCGGCAGCGAGGTCCCCGAGCTCTCGTAGTGGGTCGCCCACTCGGCGTGGGAGCAGGCATGGCCGCCACCCGAGAGGACTCGCTCGCGGTGCTGCTCCTGCCCGGCCGGGTCGAGGGCTTCGCGCTCGAGGACCACGCTCGCTCGCTGCTGGCGATCCCGCGCGTCGTCGGGCTCGAGGGTTCAGGCGTGCGGCCGCCCGGGCTCCTGCGCACGGGGGTGGTGCTGCGCCAGGCCCGCCGGCTGCGCTTCCCCGGGCGGGTCGTGCTGCTCGTGCTCTATCACCCGGCGCAGTATCCGCTGGCGCGGGCGCTGCGCGCCCACCACGCCGGCGCGGAGCTCTGGTACGTCGAGCCGGACGCCCTCGAATCCGATCGGCGGGGAGAGCTCGAGGAGCTTCGCGAGTACGACGCGCTCGCCCGCGAGCGGGCGACGGCGCCACTCGTCCGGACCGGAGCGGTCCCACCACAGGCGCCGTCGGTGCGCGACGACGGGCTGCGCGCGCGGCTGCGTGAGCTCGACGTGATCAGCCCCTACGCGTTCGTGCCCGCCGGGCGGCGGTGGCGGGCGGCACGGTAGGTCCCCGCTCGGCTGCGGGGCGCGCGGCGCTGGATAAGGGGTCCGGCGGGCGACGGTAAGGGGTCGCGGGCCGCGATCGGCGGCGTCTGCCCGATGTGCGCGCCGGCGTCGCAGTTCACCCTAGGAGCACGATGTCACCCGTGCCCAGGAGACGCTCATGCACCCCCAGCTCACCGCCATTCTCGCCGATACCCGTCGCGACGACCTCCATCGCGCCGCCGCCCACCATGCCGCCGGACCCGATCTCGCTCGTGACCGGCTGCGGCGATACTTCCGCCGTGCGCACACGATTGAGCAGCCGGCGATTCGTCGGGCGCGTCGGGGAGCTCGCGGAGCTCGAGCTCGCCGTGCGGGAGGCGAGCTCCGGGCGACCCCGGCTCGTCCTGCTCGGCGGTGACTCGGGGGTCGGCAAGACGCGGCTGGTCGCTGAGCTGACCCGCCGCCTGCACGTGGCCGAGCCCGCCGACGGCACTCCGCTGATCCTGTCCGGCGGCGCCGTGGAGCCGGCCGAGGGCGAGCTTCCCTACGCGGCGCTGCTCGGCGCGCTGCGCCCGCTCGTGCGCGACCGCGATCCGGTGCTCGACGCCCTGCACGACACGACTCGCGCGGACCTGGCGGCGTTGCTGCCCGGCCTCGACGGCGGCCGCACCGGCGCGGAGCCCGAGGCCCGCCCCGGAGACGAGGCCACCGGACAGCTGCGGCTGTTCGAGTCGCTGCTCGCCCTGCTCGACGGCCTGTGTAAGCGCGCGCCGGTCCTGCTCATCCTCGAGGATCTGCACTGGGCCGATCGCTCGACGCGGGCGTTCGTCGCCTTTCTCGCCCGTAGCCTGCGCAGCGAACGGCTCGCGGTGACCCTCACCTACCGCACCGACGAGCTCTCCCGTCGCCATCCCCTGCGCCCGCTGCTCGCCGAGCTCGGTCGGCTGGAGCACGCGCGGCCGGTCGAGCTCGAGCCGTTCGACCGCGACGAGCTCTCCGAGGCGCTCGCCGACATCCTCGGCGCCGCTCCCCAGGACGCGCTGCTCGAGCGGATGTTCGCGCGCAGCGAAGGCAACGCCCTCTACACCGAGGAGCTGCTCGCCGCCGGCCTCGACGGCCGCCGCGCCCCCCCCCGGGCGCTGAGCGCTGGCGTCCTGGGCCGCCGCCAGCGGCTGTAGCCCGCCCCCCCGCAACCCCCCGCAACCCCCGGGCGGGGCCCCCCGCGGGCCCCCCCGCCCGCGCCCCGCCGCCGCGGTCGCTGAGCGATGCCTTCCTGGGCCGCATCGAGCGTCTGTCGCCCGACGCCCAGCGGATCACTCGGTCGCTCGCGCTCGGTCGCGTGCTCGCCGAGCCGGCGCTCGCCGTCCTCACCGACCTGCCCCGCGACGCGCTCCAGGGCGCGTTGCGCGAAGCGGTCTCCGAGCAAGTGCTCGTCGTCGGCGCCGACGGGTCGTTTGGCTTCCGTCACGCGCTGCTGCGCGAGGCGCTCTACGACGACCTGCTGCCCGGCGAGCGCGGTGAGCTGCACACGGCACTCGCCCACCATCTGGAGAGCGAGGCGGCCGCGTCGCCGGGCGCCGACGAGGACACGCGGCTCGCGCGACTGCTGTCGATCGCGTTTCACCATCTCGCGGCCG
>CAXTTD010000118.1:0-8550 GCA_964246945.1 uncultured Solirubrobacteraceae bacterium
TCCCCGCGCGGCCCCCGCGAACTCGAACCAGGTAAGGATCGACCCCGGCGACCCCGACTCGTCGCCAAAGTACAGGTGGTAGGCCTCCGGCTGGTCGAAGTTCACCGTCTGCTTGACGAGCCGCAGCCCGAGCCGGTCGGCGTAAAACGCGACGTTGGCCGGCGCGTCGCCGGTGATCATCGTGATGTGGTGCATCCCGTCGAGCTGCATCGCGTCGCGGCGGCGTCACACCCGCAGGGCGCTGCGCAGCGCGGGCGCGCACTGCGCGAGCCAGCGCCCGGTCCGCTCGGCGCGCTCCCCCGCACCCTCCGCCCATTGGCGGCAGAAGCTCTCCTGACCCTCGGCGACGGCGGCGAGCACGATCGAGTAGCACCAGCGATGACACTCGGGCAGGGCCTCGAGGAACTCGGCCCGCTGGTCGCGACTGGCCCCGTAGGCCTCGACGAACAGCGCCAGGCGCTCGAGCATCCGCCCGCGCACCTCCGACGGGCGGTCGCCCGGCTCGCGCAGCGGGATCCACAGGCGGGCGGCGCAGGCAAGATCCCACGCCCGGGAGCCCGGAGCCGCGAGGTCGAAGTCGAGCAGCGCCACCGCGCGTCCGCCGCGGAACACGATGTTGTCGAGGTTCGGATCGTTGTGGGTGACGGTGCCGTCGCGGAATCGCCGCGGAACCGCGTGGGCCCAGCGGTGCCCCGCGGGATCGAAGCCGACTACCGCGTCGTGGTAGCCGCGCAGCAGCTCGGCGACGCTCGCCAGCGCAGGGTCCGTGAGTGCCCAGCGCGGCGTGGGTGCGATGGGGACCCGACCGGGGATGTAGGCAAATACCTCGCGACCCCGGCTGTCGCTCCCGAGATGCCGGGGCGCGCCCTCGAAGCCGACGCGCTGTAGATGGTCCAGCAGCGCCGCGGTGGACTCGCTGCTCGGGCGTCGAGGGCGGCGTACGGTGTCTCCGACGCGCCTCACCAGCCCCGCGTTGGTCGTGCCCCCGGGGAGCAGGACCTCCGGGGAGTAGACCGCCTGCGGAGTCATCCCCGGTCTCGGTTCGCGATCCGCGCTCGCGGTGAACACGGGCGCTCGGCTTCAGGCACGATCATGACGCATCGCGAACAGTACGCCGGTCCGCCGTGACGCGCGAACCGCGGTGTGCGCCCCCGGGCAGCAGTGTGCGCCCCGGGCAGCATCCGCCGAGCCACGCCCGGGATGGCTGCCGACACCGTGCCACACGAACTGATGATTCACGCAGGCCGCCTCAGTGCTCGAGCAGTTCGAGGGCCAGCGAGGAATGGGTGACCAGGGTGGTGACGAAACCACCCCGGGCCGCGGCGCGGACTGAGCTTGCCTTTGCCCGCCCGTAGGCGATCGCGATGATCTCCGGCACGGCTCGGAGCTGATCGGGGGGGACGCCGACGATGCGATCGCTGAGCGGGGTTGCCAGCGCGCGGCCGTCCTCAGCGAGCTGAAGCCCGCCAAGTTCGGCGTGAACCCCCAGCTCGGTCTCGCGCCGGCGATCGCCCTCATCGAGGGCTTCGAACACCGTCGAATGTCCGGGTCCCCAGCGACCGATCGCGACGACCGCCTTGGTCACGGTGGAGAAGCGCGCCATCGCGGCCGCAACTTCCGGCTGGGTTTTCAGCGCGCGGGCGGTCCCGGCGTCGGGAACGATCATCGGGGCGTAGAAGCAGAATGCCGGGCCGCGGGCGATCCTGGCGACGTCACGCACCAGCTCGATCGAGCTCTCGTCGACGTCGCTGCGGCTGATCGCGCCGGTGAGCTGCACGACGGCGCACGGGGGCAGATCGGTCAGTGCCGAGCGCATCGCCATGAGCGACCGCGACCATGCCAGTCCGAGCACGTCGTCCCGGTCCACGATCTCGGCGAGCAGTTCCGCGGCAGCCCGACCGAGGTTCGATCTCAGCTGAGCCTCGTCTTCGTCGGGACACGCGATGACCAGGCACCGCGGCACCCCGAGTGCCTGGGCGAGGCGAACCGAGAGATCGAGATCGATCGTGCCCTGATGATGCAACTCGATGTGGACCATGCCGCTGCTCCGCGCGTGATCGAGAATGCGTGCGACCTTGAAGCGATTCAAGCCGAGCTCGGCGGCGATCTCGGATTTGCTGGCTCCGTCGAAGTAGTAGCGCTGCGCGATGGTGGCGGCGAGCACCACGGCCGCCGGACCGCTGGCGCCTCGGCTACCGGGGGGGCCGACGCGTTCGGTCACGCTCATGGGGCGATTGTACGGTCTGCGCTCAGGTGTTGACAGAGCCTCAGGCTCTATTTAGGGTCCTCCAGACATGTGTGACGCGTGCTCATGTGAGCGGTTACGCTGCTGGCCGGCGGTTGCGCTGCGCGGGCCGGCGCGGCGCGGACGCACCGGGGGGTGAGCGCTCACGATGCGTGAGGTCGTGCTGAGCGCGCCCGGCCGCCTCGAGCTCCGGGAAGCTCCGCTGCCCACCCCGGCGGCCCACGATCTCCGGGTGCGGGCCGAGGTGGTGGGTATCTGCGGCTCCGATCTCCACGCATTCCGCGGCGAGCATCCGTTCATCGACCTGCCGATCGTGCCCGGCCACGAGGTGGCGGGCGTCGTCGACGCCGTCGGCGGGGCCGTGGTGGATTTCGCGATCGGCGACCGCGTCCTGCTCGAGCCCAACCTGATCGACGGCAGTTGCCGCTACTGCCGGACCGGCCGCTACAACCTCTGCGAGCACCTGCGCGTCGTGGGCTGCCAGGTCGCCGGCGCGCTCGCGGAGGCGTTCGTCGCGCCCGCCGAGCGCTTTCACCACGTTCCCGACGGCATGTCGCTCACCGCCGCGGCCCTCGTGGAGCCGCTCTCGACTGCGACGCATGCGGTTCGCTGGGCCGGCGGCGTCGCCGGTCGCACCGTCGCCATCCTCGGTGCCGGGTCGATCGGCCTGCTCACCATGTTGACCGCACGGGCGGCGGGTGCCGAGGCGATCGCGGTCACCGATCCGGTTGCCAACAAGCGACGACTCGCCGCTGAGCTCGGCGCGGACGTGAGCTTCGATCCCGCAGACCCGGACTGCGTGGCCCGCGTGCGCGACGCGCTGCCCTGGAGGCCGGACGTGGTGTTCGATTGCGTATCGACCCAGTCGTCGGTCGCGCAGGCGATCGCACTCGCGCTCACGGGCGGCACGGTGATCGTGGCCGGGGTCTCCAACGCGGACGTGGTGATCCCGCTGTCGCTCGTCCAGGATCGTGAGCTGACCCTGCGGGGCACGGCGATGTACGTCCGCGAGGACGTCACGGCCGCGATTGGCCTGATCAAGGACGGGCACGTCCCCGTGGGCCGGCTGGTGAGCGCCGAGTTCGCGCTCGGTGAGGCTCGTGAGGCGTTTCGGATCGCCGCCGCCGGCTGGCCTGGCCGGCCGGCGGTCAAGGTTCACCTCAGTCCGCAGCGCTGACGCCCGCGGCGCCGCCGCGGGCGGTGCTGCCCGTCCGGTCACGCCCCCCACCGTCCGGCGGCCCGGACCCCCGACGCGGCGGTGCTCCCGTGCTGCCCAGGTTCGCCCGGGAAGGGGTCGCCGCGCTCCATCCCCCCCGCCGCTGGTCGCCGCGGGGGCCTTCGCGCGCTCAAACGAGCCGATCCGGTCGACGGTCGCACATTCGATTGCTTTTTCGAGGGCTGCCGCGTATTGTCTGCGCGCATGATCGAGGAGTCGCTCGGATGAGCGCATCTTGATCCGCCAACCGAATCGCACGATCACGAGAGAAAGAGCGAAAGACGCGTACGTAGACAAGCGCTGAGGGCGGCCCGAGGGCCGCGAGACTCATCCTGGGGCATTCCCCGGCACCGTTCGGGGGGTGAGGGATCGGTCGAGATGGAGACGCGCGCACGACGCGTCCGAGCCCGGCGGTGCGCCGGGAGTGCTGGTGTGAGAGGGACTAAGAGGAGGAGGAAGAGTGTTCTCACCCATACGAGGGCGGCGCGACCGTCACCGTGGAGATATGGCCCGGGGCGGCAGGCCCCGGCACTGGAGCCCGCTGCGCGGCGGGGCCTCGCTGGCCCTGCTCGCGACTGTCGGGCTCATCGTCGCCGGCTGCGGGTCCAGCGGATCCTCGAACAAGACCGGAGGCAAGACCGCGTCGGGCAAGCAGGTGGTGCGCGTCGCCGTGGTCTCGAACTCGAACATGATCGACATCGAGAAGCTCACTAAGAGCTTCGAGGCGATGAACCCGAACATCAAGGTCGTCTACGACACGCTCAACGAGAACAACGAGCGCTCGTTGATCGAGACCGACATCACCACCCACGCCAACGAGTTCAACGTGGTGATGATCTCGAACTACGAGACCCCGCTGTGGGCCAAGAACAACTGGCTGGTGAACCTCAAGCCCGGCCTCGACGCGGATTCGAGCTACGACACGAGCGATCTGTTGAAGCCGATCTCCAAATCCCTCTCCTACAAGGCCGGTCTCTACGGCGTCCCGTTCTACGCCGAGTCCTCGATGCTCTACTACCGCAAGAGCCTCCTGAAGGCAGCGGGCGTCTCGCTGCCCCTGCATCCGACCTGGAAGCAGGTCGCGGCGGTGGCGGCGAAGGTGAACAACCCCTCCAAGGGCGTGGCCGGCATCTGCCTGCGCGGGGACGTCGGCTGGGGTGAGAACCTCGCGCCGCTCGACACGGTGATCAACACCGGTGGCGGTTCGTGGTTCAACACCAAGTGGCAGCCGCAGCTCACCTCCCCGGCGACCGAGAACGCGGTGAACTTCTACGTGAACCTCGTCAAGAAGGACGGCGAGTCCGGTGCCTCCAACGACGGCTTCACCGAGTGCGAGTCCGACTACGGTGAGGGCAAGGCCGCCATGTGGTACGACTCGACGGTCGCCGCCGGTCTCATCACCGCGACCTACCCCAAGGTGGGCAAGGACACCGGCTACTCCTACGCGCCGACCGGAAGCCCGACCGGCGCCTCGGGCACCAAGTCCGGGTGGCTCTACACCTGGTCGCTGTCGATCCCCAAGGGGACCTCGAACGAGTCGGCGGCGATGAAGTACGTCGAGTGGGCGACCGGCAAGGGGTACATCAAGTACTCAGGGCCCAAGCTCGGGTGGGCGAACATCGACCCCGGCACCCGCTACTCGACCTACCAGCTGCCCCAGTACAAGAAGGCGGCCAAGGCGTTCGCGGGGGTCACGCTGGCCTCGATCAACAGCGCCGACTCGGCCCACCCGACCAACCCGAACGTGTCGGTCCCCTACACCGGCGTGCAGTTCATCGACGAGCCGTGGTTCATCAACCTGGGCACCCAGGTCTCCAATCAGATCTCGGCGGCGATCGCCGGCACCGAATCGGTCAAACAGGCGCTGGCGACCTCGCAGCAGGACGCCGATGAGACGGTGCGGCAAGCGGGTCTGCTCAAGTAGGCGCCCTCTCTCCCGAGTCCGCGCATCATGAGTGATCTCACCGCTCCGGCGCAGCTGCCGGCGGATAGCAGGGTAGCGATACGCCCGCGGCACGGCCCGGCCGCCCCCCCCCCCCCCCGCATCCTCAGCCGCCGTCAGAAATGGCGGCGCCGGATGCCGCTGCTGCCGGCGCTCATCTACATGATCGTCGTCACCCAGGTGCCGTTCGTGGTCACGGTCATCTACAGCTTCCGGGGCTGGAACACGCTGGATCCCGGGACCAACAAGTGGGCCGGGTTCAAGGAATACAAGCTGCTCTTCCAGGATCCGCTGTTTCGCACGGCGGCCCTGAACACCGTCGAGCTCACCGCGCTGGCGGCGATCATCTCGATGATCCTCGCGATCGTCATCGCCGTCCTCGTCAACCGTACGTTCTTCGGCCGCGGGATCGTGCGCACCGCGTTCATCACGCCGTTTCTGGTGATGCCGGTGGCGACCGCGCTGCTGTTCAAGACGACGATCTACGACCCGGTGTTCGGGATCCTCGACTGGGTCCTGAGTCCCTTCGGAGCCCACCACATCAACTGGGTGGGCACCCATTCGGTCGCCGCCGTGGTCGCCGTGCTCGTGTGGGAGTGGACGCCGTTCATGATGCTGATCGTCCTCGCCGGTCTGCAGAGCGAGTCCCAGGAGGCGCTGGAGGCGGCCCGCGTCGACGGGGCCAACGCGCTGCAGACGTTCGTGACGATCACCCTGCCGCATCTGCGGCGCTACATCGAGCTCGGCCTGCTGCTCGGCTCGATCTACCTGCTGCAGGCATTCGGCGAGATCTTCATCCTCACCCAGGGCGGCGGCGGCCACGGTACCGCGACCACCAACCTGCCCTACTACATCTACGAGCTCGCGTTCAACCAGTTCAGCGTCTCGGAGGCCGCCGCCGCCGGGGTCATCGTCGTGATCGGCACCGAGATCATCGCCATGGTGACCCTGCGTCTGCTCTCCGGCCTGCTCTCCGCCACCGAGGTGATCGTCTGATGGCCACCATCGCCGCCCCCACCCCCAGCGTCCAGCGGCGCACCCGCCGGCGCCGGCGGTTCACCCGTCGCTCGGTGACGGGGTCGTTCTGGACGCTCGTCACCTGTGTGCTCGCGTTCATCATGTTCTTCCCGGTGCTGTGGATGATCATCACCTCGTTCAAGAGCGAGGGCGCGGCCTACACCTATCCGCCGCGGATCAAGTTCCACATCACCACCACCGAGTTTCACCAGGTGTTCTCGAGCAACGCCGGGCCTCCGTTCTTGCACTCGGCGATCGTGAGCCTCGTCTCGGTGGTGCTCGTCATCTTGCTCGGGCTGCCCGCCGCCTACGCCCTGTCGATCCGGGCGGTCCCGAAGTGGCGCGACACCCTGTTCTTCTTCCTCGCCACCAAGATGCTGCCGTTCGTGGCGGCGATCGTGCCCATTTACATCATCGCGCTGCACATCGGCCTGCTCGACACCACCTGGGTGCTCATCATCCTCTACACCGGGTTCAACCTGCCGATCGCGGTGTGGATGATCCGCTCGTTCCTGCTCGAGATCCCGCGGGAGCTGCTGGAGGCGGCGCGGCTCGATGGAGCGGGCCTGTACACCGAGCTCATCCGGGTGATCCTGCCCCTCGCCCTGCCCGGCATCGCGGCGACGGCGCTCATCTGCGTCATCTTCACCTGGAACGAGTTCTTCTTCGCCTACTTCCTCACCGCCACCCGGTCGCCCACGGTGCCGGTGTTCCTGGTGCGCTTCCTCTCCAGTGAGGGCGAGTACTGGGCCCGCCTGGCCGCCGCGGCGCTGATCGCGTGCCTGCCGGTGATCCTCGCGGGATGGATCGCTCAGAAGCAGCTCGTGCGCGGCCTGTCGCTCGGGGCGCTCAAGTAAGCCCCCGCCGCTGATCGTCAAAGGAGAGACATGGCCCACATCACCCTCGAGAACATCACGAAGGTCTACCCGAACGGCTTTCAGGCGATCCACGGGCTCAGCCTCGAGGTCGGGGAGGGGGAGTTCATGGTGCTCGTCGGCCCCTCGGGGTGCGGCAAGACGACCGCGTTGCGGCTCGTCGCCGGTCTTGAGGACGTGACCGACGGGGAGGTCCAGATCGGCGGTCGCGTGGTCAACGACGTCGAGCCGAAGGACCGGGACATCGCGATGGTCTTCCAGAACTACGCGCTGTACCCGAACATGACCGTGCGCCAGAACATCGGCTTCGCCCTGCGCCTGCGGCACATGGAGAAGTCCGAGCGCGAGCGGCGCGTCATCGAGGCCGCGGAGCTGCTCGGCCTCACCGAGTGGATCGATCGCAAGCCCGGCCAGCTCTCCGGAGGCCAGCGCCAGCGGGTGGCGATGGGCCGCGCGATCGTGCGGGAGCCGAGCGTCTTCCTCATGGACGAGCCACTGTCCAACCTCGATGCGAAGCTGCGCGTGCAGATGCGCGCCGAGGTCGCCCGCATCCAGCGGCGGCTGGCCGTGGCCACCCTCTACGTCACCCACGACCAGGTCGAGGCGATGACGATGGGCGATCGGGTGGCGGTGATGAGCGCTGGCCTGCTGCAGCAGTGCGACGCGCCTCAGGTCGTCTACGACCATCCCGCGAACCTGTTCGTCGCCGGGTTCATGGGCTCGCCGCCGATGAACCTGTTCCGCGCCGAGGTCGGCGAGGGCGCCCGGCAACTGCGCGTCGGCTCCCAGGAGATCGATCTCCCGCAGTCGGTGCGCGACGCCGTGCCCGAACTCGCCGGGCGCGCCGGCGGCGCGGTCGTGCTCGGGGTGCGTCCCGAGGACCTCTCGACGGTCCCGGATCCCGACGACGCGCTCGCGCTCGACGCTCACGTCGAGCTCGTCGAGGCGCTCGGCTCCGAGAAGCTCGTGCACTTCACGACCGACGCCGAGGCGGTCGAGGTCAAGGGGACCAAAGACGACGACGCCGAGGGACTGAATCAGGGCGGGATCCGCCGCACGGGGGAGGGGGTGGCGCGCCTGGACGCCCGTGCCCCGGTGCGCGAGGGACAGGCGGTGCGTCTGCGCCTCACCGCCGGTCGGCTGCGCTTCTTCGACATCGACAGCGGCGAGGCGATCGGGCTGCGCGTCCCCGGCCGCGATGGGCTGAACGGCCATCGCTCGGGCGGCGCGGGGGGCGGCCCCGGGGGGGGGGGCC
>CAXTTD010000119.1:0-8549 GCA_964246945.1 uncultured Solirubrobacteraceae bacterium
GCCGAATTCGGTGCTCGCCCGCGCCGATCATCCCGGGGATCGGCTCGAGGACCGGATCGCGGCCGCCGCGCGCTTCTACGCCGAGCGCGGGCGCCCCTGCCGGTTTCAGCTCACCCCCGCCTCGCGTCCCGCGGACCTCGAGCAGGTCTTGAATGCGCGCGGGTACGTGCGCGAGTCCCCGACGCTCGTGTGCGCCGGCGCGGTGGCGGAGCTGGCGGACGGCGCGGACCCGCCCGGCGCGGAGGTCGCGCTGCGCGAGGCACCCGACCCGGCGTGGTGGTCGACCTGGTGCGACGCGCTCGCCGTCGACCCCGACCGGCAGGCGGGCTCGACCGCGCTGTGGGCGCGCATCGCCACCCCGTGTGCGTTCGTCGTGGTCGCGCTCGAGCGCGCCCCCGCCGGCGTCGGGATGGCCGTCTGCGCCGCCCGGTGCCCCCCCCCCCCGGCCCCCCCGGCCGGCGGCGCGCCGCCGCGGCGGGGCCCGTACCGCGCTGCGGGCCCTCGCCGCATGGGGGGCGCAGCGCGGCGCGAGCCTCGCCTACCTGCAGGTCGACGGAGCCAACGGGCCGGCGCTCGCCCTGTACGCGCACGCCGGCCTGTCCGCCGCCTACGAGTACGCCTACCTGGTGCGCGGTTCCTGAGCGGCCGGGAGCCCTTCCGGGTCCGGGCGACAACCTATCGGTGCGAGTCCTCCGTAGGGTCGCGTCAGCATTCCACGGCGATGTTGAGCGCGGCGCATAGTTCAGCGAGCTTGGCAGCACCCAGGCGGGTGATGCGCGCGGTGAGCAGCGACTTATCGACGGGACCGAGACTGTCGAGAGTGAGCGCGCACTCCTGCGGCATCCCGTCATCGCGACCGAGGCGGACCTCTGTGGGAATGTCGCGGATGGTGGTCGTGGCCGGCGCGACGAGCACCGTCGTGAGGACCGGGATGGCAGCCTGGCGCGTGAGAATGCAGACCGGATGTCGGCCGGTTTCGGGATGCTCGAGCCACCAGATCTCGCCTCGGTTCACCGGTTGCCATCTTCATCGTCCTCGGCCGCCGCGTTCGCATCCCACGGCTCGCTGACCGCGAGCATCGTGCGCGTGGCCAGGGCAGCGAACGCGAGTTCGTCGATCGTCTGCGGCTGTCGGGTGTACGCCTCGACGATCCTGCGGTCGATGTCGGCCGCGCGGTCAGCTGCGAGGTAATCGACGACGGCGGTCCGGATCAGTTCTGATCGGTTGCGCCCTTCGCGAGCGGCACGCGCGTCAAGTTGAGCGAGCAGCTGCTCGGAGAGCTGCACCAAGGTCTGGATTCGCGCCATCATCATATGATGCCATATGGTTTTGCGGGCAGCGCGGCGGTCAGTACGCCGTACAGCGGCTGCGGTGACGCGGCACCGATTTGTAGCGCGATCCCTGCCCGCGCTCCCACAGCCGCTGGTCGACCTCGGCGGCGGTGAGCGCCCCGCCGCGGGCGGCGACGATCCGCTCCACCGCCTCCACCGCCCCGGCGCGGATCTCGACCTCCTGCGGGGAGCCGTGCTCGATCAGCTCGCCGGCGTCGATGCGGGCAATGAGGGCCGGATCGAAGGTGAGCACCCCATCCAGGCGCAGCACGTGGGGCACGAGGTTGTCGGCGAACATGGTGAGCCGCTCGCCGTCGCGCCAGGTGACGACGCCCGCACGCTGCAGGTCGGCGGCGGCGATCTGGGCGCGCTTGAGGAACGGGACCGATAGCTCCTGATATCGGGAGTGATCGGCGAAGCACGGCCAGCCGCCGAGCTCGAGGGCGAGCGCCACCGCTGAGCCGCCGGCGGCGTCGATCAGCCCGAGCGGGTCGCCGTCGAAACCGTCGCGCAGGCGGGCGCCGAGGTCGCGCAGCGACCGCGCGAACAGCTCCATCAGCTCATGGGCGGGGTCCTGGCCGAGGATTGCGGCGAGGTCGGCGGCAGTGAGCTCGGTGAGCTCGGCGGGGCTGAGCGGGCCGTCGGTCTCCCACCGCGCGCGCCACGCCGAGGAGACGGTCGCGTAGCCCGAGCGGCCGGCGGGCTTGCGCAGCGTGGGGAACCAGCCGGATCCGAAGTTGATCGCGTCGAGGGTGAGCCAGTAGGCGGCGCGCTCGGAGCGCGGCAGATGGGCGTCGAGCGCGTCGCCAGCGGAGTCCGGGGCGTCCGCCGGGTCCTGGGCGTCTGGCGAGTCCGGGTGATCCGCCCCGTCCGGCGCGCCCCCGGGCTCGAGCGCCGCCGCGTACTGCGCGATCGCATCCTCGCGCACCCGCACCCACCGCGCCCGACGGGAGATCTCCGCACACGCCGCTCGTAGTTCCTGCACGCGATCTCTCAGGGGCGCGTGGTCGCCGGCGCGCGCCACACCGTGCCCTCGAGGACCCCGCGGCGGATCTCCGCGGAGTGCTCACCGGGCGTCGGTGGCGTGACGGGCGGGCCGGCGGGCGTCTCGCTGAAGCGCGGGCCCGGAGCGGCCTGCAGGTGCCCGTCGAGCTCGAGGAACGTCCCCCGGGCGGCGTTGTGCTCATCCCGGGCGGCCTCCTCGACGGTGAGCACCGGGGCGACGCACGCGTCGGTGCCGTCGAACACCGCGACCCACTCGGCGAGCGTGCGCCCGACGATGATCTCCCCGACCCGCTCGCGCATCGCCGGCCAGCGGGAGCGGTCGAGGTGAGCCGCCGTCCACTCCGCGTCGAGTTCGACGCCGAGGCCGGCGAGGAACGCCGCGTAGAACTGGGGCTCGAGACAGCCGACCGCCAGGTGACGGCCATCGGCGGTCGCGTACACGTGGTAAAAGTGGGCGCCGCCGTCGAGCAGGTTGGCCGCGCGGCGGTCCTCCCAGATCCCGGCGGCCCGAAACGCGTGCAGCATCGAGAGCAGCAGCGCCGTTCCGTCGGTGATGGCGACGTCGATCACCTGGCCGTGGCCGCTTGACCGCGCGTGGTGCACCGCGGCGAGGATCCCGAAGGCGAGGTACATTCCCCCGCCGCCGAAGTCGCCGAGGTAGTTGACCGGCATCACCGGCGGTCCCCCGGCCGCGCCGATCGTGTCCAGGGCGCCGGTGCGGGCGATGTAGTCGAGGTCGTGTCCGGCGCGCTGCGCGAGCGGCCCGGTCTGACCCCAGCCAGTCATCCGCGCGTAGACGAGACGCGGGTTACGGGCATGACAGTCCGCGGGTCCGATCCCGAGCCGCTCGGCGACCCCCGGGCGGAACCCCTCGACGAGCACGTCGGCGCCGGCGACGAGATCGAGCGCGAGCGCGCGGTCATCGTCGGCCTTGAGGTCCACGACGACGCTGCGCCGGCCGCGGTTCAGGACGTCAAGCGCTGGGGGCACGGGACTGAAGGCCTGCCCGCCGGGACGATCGAGGCGGATCACGTCGGCCCCGAGGTCCGCGAGCAGCATCGTGCCCATCGGCGCCGGGCCGATCCCCGCGATCTCGACTACCCGCAGGTCGCTGAGCGGTCCGGCCATCGCGGGCAGTGTGACGCATCGCCCGCCGCCTCGTCCGCTGGTGCCCCGTACGGGGTGCCCGCCCGCCGAAGGGCGCCGAGCCGCTCGCTAACGTCCGCCGAGAGCCCGATGACCCACCTGTCAACCGAGCTGGAGGCCCTGCTCTCCGGCCTCAACGAGCCCCAGCGCGACGCGGTGACCCACGGGCCGGGGCCGCAGCTCATCCTCGCCGGCGCGGGCTCGGGCAAGACGCGCGTGCTCACCCACCGGATCGCGTACCTGATCGCCACCGGGGCGGCGAAGGCGAACGAGATCCTCGCCATCACGTTCACCAACAAGGCGGCGAGCGAGATGCGCGAGCGCACCGAGCTGCTCGTGGGTCGCAGCGTCCGCGCGATGTGGGTGATGACCTTTCATTCCGCGTGCGCGCGCATGCTCCGCGCCGAGGCTCAGCGCCTCGGCTACACCCGCCAGTTCACGATCTACGACACCGCCGACTCGCGGCGGCTGATCAAGCGCATCCTTGACGACCAGGGCATCGACCCCAAGCGCTTCACGCCCGCGTCGATCGGCTCCCAGATCTCCGACGCCAAGAACAAGCTGCGCGACGCCGAGGCGTACGCCCAGCTCGTCGGCTCGTTCTTCGAACAGACCGTCGCCGACGTCTACCGCGGCTACGAGAGCGAGCTGCACCGGGCCAACGCGATGGACTTCGACGACCTGCTGGTGCGTGCGGTGAACGTGCTCGAGCTGTTCCCCGAGGTCCGCGAGCGCTACGCCGGCGGCTTTCGCCACGTGCTCGTCGATGAGTACCAGGACACTAACCACGCCCAGTACCGGTGGCTGCAGCTGCTCTCGCAGACGCACCGCAACCTGATGGTGGTCGGGGACGACGCGCAGTGCCTCGTGGAGGGCACGGCGGTGACGATGGCCGACGGCACGACGCGGCCGATCGAGGCGGTGCGGGTCGGCGACCGCGTGCGCTCGGCGACCGGTGGGGGGCGGTTCGGGGCTGCCGAGGTGCTGCGCGTGCACCGCTCCGCGCCCCGTGACGGCGTCGAGATCACGCTGCGCTCCGGCCGGCGGCTGGTGAGCACGCCCGAGCACACCCACTTCGCGGGGGTGCGGGGCACAAGAGCCACCGTGGAGGGAACTTTCATGCCCAGCAGCCGGCCGCTGCTTGAGGTTCAGCTGTGCGGCGCCGGTTCCGGCGAGCATCGGGTCACCTGGGGCGGGGCGAGCACGGTCGTTGAGGATCTCGCGGCCGTGCGGGCGATCGCGGCCTCCGACGGCGTCCTCGTCTGGCCGACCGCGCGTCTGGGCGCCGACGGCAGCTCGCTGCCGTTCACGCCCGCGTTGTCGGTCCGCCCCGGGATGGCGATGTACGACGCGGCCGGGGGCTACGACCTCGTTGAATCCGTCGAGTCGGTGACTCTGGATCGTCCGGTCTACGACCTCGACGTTGCCTTCACGCACAACTTCGTCGCCAACGGGATCGTCACCCACAACTCGATCTACGGCTTTCGCGGGGCCGACATCACGAACCTGCTCGAGTTCGAGGACACCTATCCCGACGCGCACGTGGTGAAGCTCGAGCAGAACTACCGCTCGACGCAGACGATCCTCGACGCCGCCAACGCGGTGATCGCCAACAACCGCGGCCAGAAGCCGAAGTCGCTGTGGACCGAGATCGGGCAGGGCGATCCGATCAAGGTGCGGGAACTCGACGACGAGCACGCCGAGGCCCGGTACGTCACCGGGGAGATCCAGCGCCTCGTCGACGAGGGCACCTCGCGCGCGGAGGTCGCCGTCTTCTACCGCACGAACGCCCAGTCCCGAGTGCTCGAGGACACGCTCGTGCGCGCCGACATCGCCTACCAGGTGATCGGGGGCACGAAGTTCTACGACCGCGCCGAGATCAAGGACGCGCTCGCCTACCTCACGGTGCTCGTCAACCACCAGGACGTCGGCTCGTTCACGAGGATCGTCAACTCGCCGCGGCGGGGGATCGGAGCGACCACGATCAGCCGGCTGCTCAGTCACTCGAACACGACGGGGGAGACGGTGTGGGAGCTCGCCGCCGCCCCCGAGGAGGTGCCCGGCCTCGGCGCCGCCGCGGTGAAGTCGCTGCGGCGGTTCATGGGGACGATGGAGATCCTCGCCGAGCGGGCCGCCGATCCGGACCTCGCCATCGCGACGTTGCTCAAGGAGACGCTCGGCGAGACCGGCTACCTGGAGGCGCTCCAGAACGAGCGCACGATCGAGGCTCAGGGCCGGATCGAGAACCTCGAGGAGCTCGTCAACGTCGCCGCCGAGTACGACGGCGCGGGGGAGCCCGCCGAGGGCAACGAGGCCGGCCTCGCCGATTTCCTGCAGCAGGTGGCGCTCGTCGCGGACGCCGACTCGCGCAGCGACGACGAGGGTCTCGTGACGCTGATGACCTTGCACAACGCGAAGGGCCTCGAGTACCCGATCGTGTTCCTCATCGGCTGCGAGGAGGGGGTGTTCCCGCATTCCCGCGCCCTCGACGAGGGCGGCCTCGAGGAGGAGCGCCGGCTTGCCTACGTGGGGATCACCCGCGCCGAGCGCAACCTCTACGTCACCTGCGCGCGCACCCGCACCGTGTTCGGCGCTCGCAGCTTCGGCGTCCCGAGCCGGTTCATCGCCGAGATCCCCGCCTCGCTCACCGACCACGAGAGCCAGGCGCCGCGTCCGTTCCGCGACCGCATGACCTCCTGGGACACCGGCACGGGCAATGGCGGTGGCTCCTGGGGGACGCCCGGCGCGGGCGAGGCGCGGGAGTGGCACGACGCGCAGGCGCCGGCTCCGACGGCCTTCCGGCTCGGCGACGACGTCGTCCACGCCGCGTTCGGCGACGGCGTGGTCACCGCCACCGAGCCGGGTGGGATCGTCGTCATCCGCTTCGCCAAGGATCGCACCGAGCGCAAGCTCGTCGCCGACCTGGCGCCGATCACCAAGCGCTGAGCCGCCCCGCAAACCGGTAGCGTTCCCGCACGCTATGAACCTGGACGCGTTCTCGAGAGACGACTGGATCCTCAGCGGCGTCGCGCTGCTGCTGGTGGTCGACCTGCTGTTCCTGCCGTGGTTCAGCACCACCGTCGGTCCGTTCTCGTTCACCGCGACCGCGACGAGTTCGGCCGACGGGTGGACCGCGGTGCTCGCCGTCATCGTCAGCCTCGCGATCGTCGCCGACATCGCCGTCGAGCGCCTGTCGCCGGGCACCACGGTTCCGAACCTCGGTGGGAGCCGGACGGCGACGCGGTTCGTGCTCGCGTGCGTCGCGGTCGCCTCCGTCGCGCTGAAGTTCCTCCTGCACATCCACTTCAACTACTTCGGCTTTGCGTTCTACGCGGCCGTGGTGCTGTGCGTCGCGCTCATCCTCGCCGCGCGTCACGCGAACGCGGGCAGCGGCTACCGGCCGTCGATCCGGTAGTGACGCTTCGACTGCGCGGTGGGGAGTGGGTGGCGGCGCTCGGCGCGGTCGTCCTGCTCGTCTCCCTGCTCGTGCTGCACTGGTATGGGCCGCGAACGGGCGCGTTCCTCTCCTACTCGCCAGTGAAGGGCGCCGCCCGGTTCACGGCCCGCACCGGCTGGGAGGCCATCCCGACGCTTCGCTGGTTCGGGCTGCTGACGGTGGCGCTGGGCCTTGCGCTCGCGCTCGCCCAGGCGCTCGTCCGCGGCCCGGCGCTCCCGGCGACGCTCGACCTCATCGCGATGCTGGTCGCCGGCCTCACCACCCTGCTGCTCCTGATCCGGCTCGCCACCACCGGTGCGCCGCTGCGGTTCGGGGCGGTCGTCGGCCTGCTCGCCGCCGGTGCGGTCACCTTCGGGGCGTTCCGCGCGCTGCGTACCGAGCAGGGCGCCGTCCCGGAGCCGGGCCGCCCGGTGGAGCTCGTCGAGCTCTCCGATCCCGCCGGTGGCTGAGCGATCGGGGACGGCCCCGGCTGCCTACACTCGCGAGAGATGCTCGAGCGCGCCCAGGTCCTCCATGTCGCCCGCCTCGCCCGCCTGGAGCTCGACGATTCCGAGCTCGACAAGATGGCCGAAGAGCTCTCGGCGGTGCTCGACCATTTCGCCCGGATCGGCGAGCTCGATCTCGCCGGAGTGGAACCGACCGCGCACGCGACCGACCTCGCGGGCGTGATGCGCGCGGACGATCCGGCGCCGGGCCTCACCCACGAGCAGGCGCTCGCCGCCGCGCCCGAGCCGGTCGACGGCGGCTTTGGCGTCCCCAGTCCCGGACCGAGCGGGGAATGACCGCCGCTCCGCCACCCATCCGGCCGGTCACCACCGCGTGAGTGCGCTCACCGACCTCACCGCGGCGCAGGCGGCCGCGAGCATCCGCGCGGGCGAGACTGACGCCCGCGAGCTGTTCACGGCCTATCGCGAGCGGGCGGCCGCCGATGAGCTGAACGCGTTCACCTGGGTCGCGGGCGCTCCGCCGGACTCGATGCCCGCCGCGCACACCCCGCTCGCCGGGGTCCCGGTGGCGGTGAAGGACCTGTTCTGCACCGAGGGGGTGCCGAGCCAGGCGGGCTCGCGGATTCTCGAGGGCTACCGGCCGCCCTACAGCGCGACCGTCGTCGGCAACCTCGCCGCGGCGGGGGCGACGCTGCTCGCCAAGACCAACCAGGACGAGTTCGCGATGGGCTCCTCCAACGAGAACTCCGCCTACGGTCCGGTGCGCAACCCGGGGGACCTCGCGCGGGTGCCCGGCGGCTCCTCAGGCGGGAGCGCCGCCGCGGTCGCCTCCGGGGCCGCGCCGTGGGCGATCGGCACCGACACCGGCGGCTCGATCCGCCAGCCGGCCGCGCTGTGCGGGATCGTGGGACTGAAGCCGACCTACGGCGCCTGCTCACGCTACGGGATGATCGCGTTCGCCTCCTCGCTCGACCAGGCGGGTCCTCTCACTCGCGACGTCACCGACGCCGCGCTGCTGTTCTCTCACATGTCCGGACGCGATCCGCGCGACAGCACGAGCACCGGCCTGCCTGAGCCGCTTCAGATGCCGAGCGCGGAGGACCTCAAGGGCATCCGGCTGGGCGTCCCCGAGGAGCTGCTCGGCGGCGGCGAGGGGGACGAGGC
>CAXTTD010000120.1:0-5649 GCA_964246945.1 uncultured Solirubrobacteraceae bacterium
ACAGGCCACGCCGGCCGGCCACACCGGCCGCTCAGCGCGCGGGCGAGCTCCCCGCGAGCGCGTTGCCGAGCGCGCGCGCGACCTCGAGCACCAGCGGGATCTCGTCCGAGCGGGTGCGGAAGTTCACGAAGCACACCCGCAGGCAGGTCAGGCCGTCGATCGCCGCCGGGGCGAGAAACACGCGGCCGTCGGTCTGCATCGCGCGGCCCAGGCGGGCGTTGTGGGCGTCGAGGTCCTCGACCCCCGGCGGCACGTGACGGAAGCACACGGTTGAGAGCATCGGCCGGTGCAGGAGCTCGAAGGACGGGGATGCCTCGATCAGCGAGACGAGCTGGCGGGCGTGGCCGATCGTGCCCTCGATCCATTCCCGGTACTGGGCCGCGCCGTGGATGCGGAACGCCATCCACAGCCGCAGCGAGCGCAGCGGCCGGGAGTACTCAAAGGTGCGGTCCACCGGGTTGGCGACGTCACCCTCGTGAAGCATGTAGCGCTCGTGATGGCCGAACGCGGTGACCAGCGACCCGCGCTCGCGGAACAGCACCGCGCTGCAGCTCTTGGGCACCCCGAGCCACTTGTGGGCGTCGACGGTGAGCGAGTCGGCGCGGTCCAGGCCGCGGAACCGGGCGCCCGCGGACGGGGTCGCCGCCGCCGGCACCCCATAGGCGCCGTCGACATGGAGCCATACGCCGTGCTCGGCGCACAGGTCGGCGATCGCGTCGATTGGATCGACCGCCCCGGTGAGCGTGGTGCCGGCGGTGGCGACCACGGCGACCGGGACCACGAAGTCCGCGGCGTCGTGACCCAGCGCCTCGGCGAGCAGGTCGACCCGCATCCGCCGGTCGGGATCGATCGGGATGCGGCGGACCGACACCGCTCCGAGCCCCGCCGCCTCGACGGCGCGCACCACGGAGTAGTGGGCCTCGTCAGAGCAGTAGACGGCGGCGCGCCGACCGGAGACGCCGTCGGCCCGGGACCCGGGCAGTGCGCGCTCACGGGCGACGAGCACCGCGGTGAGGTTCGAGGTCATGCCGCCGCTCGTGAACGTCCCCTCCCCCAGCGGGAAGCCGAGGAACTCGGCAAGCCACTCGAGCGCCTGCTGCTCGATCAGCTCGGCGCCGCCCGCTGCCGACGCGAGGTTCGTGTCGTAGGTCGCCGACAGCGCCGAGGCGAGCACGCCGACCTCGAGACCGGTGGAGCCGATGTAGGCCACGTAGAGCGGGCGTGAGGGCGAGACCGACGCGTCGAGGGTCGCCACCGCGTCGGCGAGCGCCTGGTCCTCGTCCCCGGGCCGCTCGGGCAGCGGCTCGCGCAGCCGCTCCACGAGCCGCACGTCGAGCTCGGGCTCGGAGGCCCGGGGCTCGTCAAACGAGCTCCACGCCTCGTCGATCAGCCGGCCGAGGTGGGAGAGCACGGTCGCCCGGTCGGCGAGGCCGGGGCGGCGCGGAACGGCGGGTTCGTCACTCATGTCCCGGAGATGATCGGTGATCCGGCGCGGGCGCGTCGTGGCGGCGGCGGATCGCTCGACTCGATGATTCCTGCGACGGTTGCCTCGTGACGAGCACTCGACGACCCGATCGCGGACCCCGCGCGTGAGCGAGGCGCTCGCGCTGGTCGCGCTCGGGGCGACGCTGGCGGCAGCGGTCGCCCGGCCGCGCTGGGCGCCCGACTGGGCGGTGGCGGTGCTGGCCACGAGCGTCGTGCTCGCGCTGGCCTCGTTCACGCTGCCCGGAGCGGTGCGCGCGTTGAAGGCGCTCGGCCCGACCGGCGGCTTCCTCGCCGCGCTGCGGCTGCTCGCCGACGGGGCGCGGCGCGCCGGGGTGTTCGACGCGCTGGGGGCGCTCATGTCGCGCGGCGCCCGCGGCGACCCGCGGCGCCTGCTCGGCATGGTGTTCCTCGTCGCCTCGCTCACCACCGCGGCGCTCAGCCTCGACTCGACGATCGTGCTGCTCACCCCGATCGTGTTCGCGACCGCCGCCCGACTGCGCGCCAATCCCACGCCGCAGGTGTACGCATGCTCTCACCTGGCCAACAGCGCCTCGCTGCTGCTGCCGGTCTCCAACCTCACGAACCTGCTCGCGCTCGCCGCGACCGGCCTGGCGTTCCCGCGCTTCGCCGCGCTGATGGTCCTGCCCTGGCTCACTGCGATCGGGATCGAGTGGATCGTGCTCAGCCGCGCGTTCGCCGGCGAGCTGCGCCGCCCGCCGCGACGCGCCCCCGACACGACCGCGGTGCCACTCCCCCGGCTCGCGCTCGCGATCCTCGCGCTCACCCTCGCCGGCTTCGCCGCCAGCTCGGCGCTCGGCGTGGCCCCGGTGTGGTTCGCCGTCGCCGGCGCGGCCGCGCTCACATTGCGCGTTCCGCCGGGCTCGCCGCGGGAGCTCGCCGGTGCCGCCCGGCCGGGGTTCCTGGCGTTCGTGCTGGCGCTCGGCATCCTCGTCGCCGCCGCCGGCCAGGGCGGTCTTTCCTCGCTCGTGGGCTCGCTGCTCCCCGGGGGGACGGGGCTCCCCGCGCTGCTCGCGGTCGCCGGGATCAGCGCCGTGGCCGCCAACCTGCTCAACAACCTGCCGGCAACCCTCATCATCCTGCCCGTCCTCAGCGCCGCGGGGCCGGTGCCGGTGCTGGCGATGCTCATCGGGGTCGGCGTGGGCCCGAACCTGACCTACGTCGGCTCGTTGGCCACCCTGCTGTGGCGGAGGATCCTGCACGAACATGCGGAGACCGTCGAGCTGTCGCAGTTCCTGCGTCTGGGAGTGCTCACCGTCCCGGTGTCGCTGGCGCTCAGCACGGTGGCGCTGTGGGCGGCCGCCCAGGTGATCTGATGCGGCGCTCGCGGCCGTCCAGCGTGATCGGGGACGCGCCGCCCCGCGGCGGATCCCGTCGAACCCCCGGCGCCGTCCTCGCCGGGAGTCAGCGCCGGTGAGGTCGGGGGAAGAAGAACGCCACCCGCTGCTGGTAGTCGCGATAGCCGGGCCGGTCCTGCATCCGGCGCTCGGTGCGCGCGGCGCCGGTCGCGAACATCAGCAGGTAGCTCATGAGGATCGGCGCCGGAAGCGTCAGGGCGCCGGGAGCGGACGCCGCGGCCGTGAGCCATGCGCCGTCCCAGACGAGTGAGTCGCCGAGGTAGTTCGGATGCCTCGACCAGCCCCACAGCCCGGTGTCGAGGACATCGGGTTTCGCCTCGTCGTCGAGTTCGGTGTACGCGGACTTCTGTCGGTCGGCGAGCGCCTCGACCGCGGCGCCGGTGGTCATGACCGCCAGCCCCGCGGGGACCAGCCAGCGTCGTGCGCTGCGGGGCAGCCGGCTCGCCGCGGCGAGCTGGACCGGAGCGGACACGATGAGCTGTGACAGAGCCTGGGTGACAAACACCTTGACGAGGACCTGGGCGGTGCCATCGCCCTCGAGGAACTCGGTGTAGCGAGGATCCTCCTCCTCGGAGGCGCGGACCCGGCCCAGCATCTGGTGCGTAAGGCGGGCCGCCCACGCGGTCGCGACCGCGGCGAGCCCCCAACGTCGGGACGCATCCCCGCGACCGGCCAACGCGCTCACCACGGCGACGGCCGCCAGACCTGGACCCCACGCGGAGTCCGCGTAGTCACGCCGGCCACGACGCAGGGCCACGGTCGCCGTCCCCGCCTGGAGCAGGGTGACGGTGAGCGCCGAATACCCGGCGACGCCGCGCAGATTGGCGCCGTCAAGACAGGGGCGAGGACCCACCCGAGTCACCGTGCGCACAGGGGCCGGCAGGCGCTCAGGCGGCCAGCGCATTGAGCGTCTCCTTCAACCGCGTCTCGGTGTCGTTGCCGAGCTTCTCGAACACGAGCTTGGCGAGCGGCGCGGCGAGCCTCGCGGCTCCGTTGAACTGCAGTTCGTTGGTGTAGGTGACTCCCGACCCGGTCCCGGAACGCACGACATCGATCGTCTCCGTCGAGGTGGCGGTGTCGTTGCGACCGACGAGCACGACCCGGTCGCCGGTCAGCTGCTCCAGGGTGTAGGTGAGCTCGGTGCTGATGCCGAGGATCCTGGACGTGTTATGCCAGGCGGAGCCGACCGCCACCGGTCCGTCGCCGACGGGCACGCACCGCACGGTCCCGGGATCCCACCGTTCCGCGTGGGCGAAGTCGGCGAGATACGGGATGACGAGATCCGGGGGAGCGTCGACGCTGAAGGTGCGAGTGACGGTGTTCACGCTGCTCCTTTTTCCTGCTCGAGGTCGAGCGCCAGCGGCGCCGCTGTGAACCTTCTCACCGAAGCGGCAGGCGCCAAACATCCCGCCGCACCGAACGGGGATCCCCGGCTCCCCCACTGAAGCTCACTCGGCGAGCCGCCGGGCGAGCTTGTCGAGCTGGCCGTTCCACCCCGCGCCCGCCATCTCGGGAAGCTCATCGACGCAGATCATGCGCGAGGAGACGACCACCTTGGTGCGGTGCTCGTTCAGGGCGACGAACTCGATGGTCGTTTCGGCGGAGCTCATCATCGGACTGTCCGGCACCTCCCCGCCGAAGGACAGGCGCTCGGGTGGTTCCACCGCGCCGAAGTGCCCGCGGTTCGGGTATTCCTGCCCGTCGGGGCCGATCATCGTCAGGCGACACTCGCCCCCGGGCCTGAGGTCGTACGCGTCTCGCGCGGCGTCGTGAAGCCCTCCGGTCCCCACCATCTCGCGACCTCGTCGGGATCGGTCCACACCCGCCACACGAGCTCTCGAGGAGCGTCCAGGACGCGCTCGATGGTGACTGTGTGTTCGCGCATCGCCGGATGCTCAGTCATCGCTGCCTGCCTCTCGTTGCATGTCGTGGAGATGGAGTGCCAGCCGATCCAGCCGCCCCTCCCAGATAACGCGGTACTGCTCGAGCCAGTCGGTGGCCTCGCGCAGCGGCGCGCCCTCCAGGCGCGACGGGCGCAGCTGGGCGGTGCGCCCGCGCGTGACCAATCCGGCCCGCTCGAGCACCTTGAGGTGCTTGGAGATCGCCTGGACACTGACCGGGAACGGCTCGGCCAGCTCGCCGACCGTCACCTCGCCGTCCCGCGCCAACCGGGCCAGGATGGCGCGGCGGGTGGGGTCGGCGAGTGCCGCGAACGTCCGGTCGAGCTGGCCGGCCTCGGTCATGTTCGCCTTACTGGTTGTTCAACCATATGGTTAAACAATAGATCCGCCGACGGGCTCCGTCAAGTTCCGTCGGTGTCGGGAGTCAGCGGTGATCCGCGGTGCGCCGGCGGGGCCGCGCTCAGACGGCGACGCGCCCGCCGCCGGCCTGCTTGGCGCGGTACAGCGCCTCGTCGGCGCGGGCGCACAGGCCGTCGAAGTCCTCCAGCGAGCCGGAGGCGAAGCCAAGGCTGCTGGTGACGGTGAGCCCCACGGAGACCTCATGCCAGCCGGCCGTGACGATCGTCTCCACGATCGTCTCGCAGCGGCGCCGGGCGGCCTCCGGGTCGTGCAGGGTGAGCAGCAGCAGGAACTCGTCGCCGCCGAGTCGCACCACGAGATCCTGCTCGCGCACGCCGCCCCGGAGGATCCCCGCCACCCGGGACAGCGTCTCGTCACCGACGGCGTGACCGTGACCGTCGTTGACCGACTTGAACCGGTCGAGATCGCCCAGGGCGACGGCGACGGAGCCGGGGGCGCCGCCCCCGCGGGCGGCGGGGGAGCGGGGG